>DASQVF010000441.1:0-3272 GCA_035640915.1 Propionibacteriaceae bacterium | reverse complement strand
GTCGGCGTCAGCATCGAGTTGGCCGTAGGAGGCCTGAACGGGTCGACCAACCTGGCGCTGGCCGACGGCACCGACACCCAGCCGGTGGCGTGGTACGCCGAGGGCGGTGAGGAGCCGGCCGAGGTCACCTCCATCACCGCCACCCTCACCGAGGACGGCCACAGCCGCACCGTGGTCGACGCCACAGCGGACGGACTGATCCTGCAGCGGATCCAGCCGCTCAGGTTGACGTATGAGCTGGTGCTGCCCGGCGGAGGTGGCACGGTGTCCGGCACCTGTGCGGCCGAATCGGTGGTGACCCGGATCGCGGTGGAACCGGTCGACTGAGGTGCGCCCGGACTTCTCTTGGCCGCGCCCCACCTGGGCGGTCCCGCCGAGCCCGGCTGACCGGCGTCAGGAGCGGACGAGCCGCGCGATGGCCTGGGCCGCTTCGGTCATCCTGGCGTCGGCCTCGGGACCCCCGGCACGGGCGGCGTCGGCGACGCAGTGGCGGAGGTGGTCGTCGAGCAGCCCAAGTGCGACGGTCTCCAAGGCGGACGTGACAGCGGAGATCTGGGTGAGGATGTCGATGCAGTACTTCTCATCGTCGATCATCCGGGAGATCCCACGGGCCTGGCCTTCGATGCGCTTGAGGCGGTCCAGATAGCTCTTCTTGTCGCTGATGTAGCCGTGACGGATATGGGCGGTGTCGGCGGTCATGGCAATCCTGCTCTCAACGCTGGCCAGCGGTCACCGTGGCGGTGTCGCTCGCTGGTCGGGGGTCGACATTCGAATTCTCGACGACGGACTCGGGCCGGAGGTCGAGGCGTCGGAGCAGCTGGGCGTTGAGGGCGACAACGATGGTCGACACCGACATCAGGATCGCGCCCAGCGACATGGGCATGACCAACCCGATCGGCGCCAGCACACCGGCGGCGAGCGGCACGGAGATGAGGTTGTAGCCGGCGGCCCACCACAGGTTCTGCTTCATCTTGCGGTAGCTCGCCTGGGAGAGGGCGATCACCGACAGCACCGACCTGGGGTCGTCGCTGGCCAGGATGACGCCTGCGGAGGCGATGGCGACGTCAGTTCCGGCGCCGATGGCGATCCCAACGTCGGCCTGGGCGAGCGCGGGGGCGTCGTTGACGCCGTCGCCGACCATGGCCACCTGCCGACCCTCGGCTTGCAGCCGTTTCACCTTGTCGGCTTTGTCTTCGGGCCGGACGCCGGCGAAGTAGCGGTCGATCCCGAGCTCGGCGGCGACGGATGCGGCGACCGCTTCGGCGTCTCCGGTGATCATCACGACCTGAACGTCGCGTGCGTGCAGCGCGTCGACCGCGTGCCGGGACTCGGTGCGGATCTCGTCGGCCAGCTTCAGTGCGCCGATCACACGGCCGTCAGCGACCACGTGGAGGATGATCGCGCCATCGGCTCGCCAGCGGTCAGCCACATCCAGCTCTGCGGCTCCGTGCTGACGCAGGAGGTTGGGGCCACCGACGTGCACCTGGCGTCCATCGACAGTGGCGGTTACCCCGACGGCGGGTGAGGACGTGAAGTCGCTCGCGCGGTGGAGCTGGAGGCCGTGTTGCTCTGCGGCGGCGACGATGGCTCGGGCGAGCGGGTGCTCGGAGTCGAACTCGGCGCTGGCGGCAAGGGCGAGCACTTCGTCGTCGCGGTGGCCGGCGGCAGCTTGGACGGCGGTGACCGTGGGCTGACCCTTGGTCAGGGTGCCGGTCTTGTCGAACAGCACGGTGTTGACCGTTCGCATCGATTCCAGCGCAAGACGGTCCTTGACCAGCACTCCGCCGCGGGCGGCGCGTTCGGTGGCGATGGCGACCACCAGCGGAATTGCCAGGCCGAGGGCGTGCGGGCAGGCGATGACCAGCACGGTGATGGTGCGGACCACCGCCTGGTCCGGCAATCCGAGCACGGTCCACACGATGGCGGTGATGATGCCGGCGACAAGGGCGAACCAGAACAGCAGTGCGGCGGCTCTGTCCGCGATCCGCTGGGCCCGGGAGGAGGAGTTCTGGGCTTCGGTGACCAGGCGTTGGATTCCGGCGAGGGCGGTGTCGTCCCCGACCGCTGTGATCTCGATGCGTACGCCGGAGTCGGTGGCCACCGTGCCGGCGACCACGGTGTCCCCCTCGTCCCGGCGGACTGGCTTCGACTCGCCGGTGATCATCGACTCGTCCATGCTGGCCGAGCCGGCGCGGATCCTACCGTCGGCGGGGACCCGACCGCCGGGCCGGACAATCACCAGGTCACCCAGCCGGAGGTCGGTGGGCGCAACGAGCTCGGTTTCGTTCCCGACGACCCGCTCGGCCTGGTCGGGAAGGAGCGCGGCCAGCGAGTCCAGTGCGGAGGTGGTCTGGGCCAGGGACCGCATCTCGATCCAGTGGCCGAGCAGCATGATCACGATGAGCAGCGCCAGCTCCCACCAGAAGTCCAGCTCGTGGTCGAGCACGTCGAGGCTGGCGCCCCAGGAGGCCAGGAAGGCCACGGTGATGGCCAGGCCGATGAGCAGCATCATCCCGGGCTGCCGGCGGCGAACCTCGTCCACAGCGCCGGTCAGGAACGGGCGCCCGCCCCATAGGTACATCACGGTGCCGAGAACCGGGGAGATCCAGCGAATCCAGTCGTTGTCGGGAAGGGTGTAGCCGAGCAGCGTCGAGAACATCCCGGAGAAGCCGATCACCGGCACAGCGAGCAGCAGCATGATCCAGAACAGCCGCCGGAACTGGCCGACATGGTCGCCGTGACCGCCGTGACCGCCGTGACCGCCGTGACCGGCATGCTCCTCGTCACCGTGATGTGCGGGGTGGTTGTCGTGCCCGCCGCTGCCAGCGTGCTCAGTGTGTGCGTCAGCCCGACGTTGCTCGACGGCAGCGTGACCAGCTTCGCTCGGGCCGTCCTCGGGTCGGTGGGAGCCGTGCTGGGTGTGCTGATCGCCGTGCTCGAGTGCGGCGGGATCGGTCGGGCCCGCTGGTGAGTCAGCGTGATGGCGGGAGTGGTCGTTCATCGGGCACCTCGAGGTGAGAGCGGTCGCAGTCTGGACTCCGGGACGTAAGTACCCCCCGGGGGTATTGCAAGGTGGAAGCGAATATACCCCCCTTGGGTATTCCCGGCAAGAGTCGCTACCCTCAAACCTGTGCGTCGGACGAACTCCGGTGCCAGGGATGCCGGGCTGACCGGTGCCTCCTCCTCGTAGGGGCCTGCGGTCGCGAAGAATGGTTTCGGCCAACCGAGCGGTGACTGTCAGAGCTCTATGGGCGGGGGGTTGAGAAGGTGGG
>DASQVF010000440.1:0-2754 GCA_035640915.1 Propionibacteriaceae bacterium | reverse complement strand
GTGGCCGCCTTGAGCCCGTTGGCGATGTCGTTGGCGATGTCGAGACCGAGCCGGACCCCGCCGATGTTCTGCGTGAGGTCGATCTCGTCGTTCTCGTTGACCGCAAACCCGTCGAACTCCCAGTGCACCCCGAGGAACACGCGGCTGCGGCTGTTCTCCTCGATCATCTGCCACAGGCCGCCGGGAAATTTCCGTGCGTGCCGCGGCCGGACTGTTCCGGTGTTGTCGACGCTGATCCCGTTGAACTCCTCGGAGACGAACTCGAGGCCTTCCACGAGGTCATCCGAGCAGTACTCACCTCTGTTGTAGAAACACCTGACGGACTGGAAGACCGCCGCGCCCAACGTCGCGTGCCCCGACGGGTAGGCCGGGAAGTTCGGAGTCATGTTCTTCGCACCGACGTTGTTCGTATTCTGCGCACCGAGCGGGAGCCAGCCGGGGTCGGCATCTGGGTCCAGGACGTTGCCGCCCACTGCGGTCGGACCCGTGGAGGGGTCGTGCTCCCGGATCCCCACCACCGGGCGCCACAGGTCGTAGAAGTACTTGTCGTCCCAGGCTAGGATCCCCGCGTCACCGATCGCCGCATTGACCAGCGCGAACAGCCGGGCATTCGCGGCGACATCGTTGCCCTGCGCGTCCGCGATCTTGCGAACGATTTGGTTGTACAGCCGAGGCGGCGTACCGAGCTCCTTGGCCCCGTCGTCCTAGATCATTCACGTTGATCCACTATTTCTTGATCGTCGGAGTTGTGGATCACCAGTAGCGTTCGCTCCGTGCCCGGGCGTGCTGAGGTGCCCGAGGGTGCTCGGGTGGGCGCCGGTTCCAGGTCGGCCGGGTCGTGCGGGGTGGTGGGGACGGGTGGCGTGGCGGTCAGAGGGGGTGCAGGGCCTGGAGGCGGTCCCAGGCGGTGGCCAGGTCGCCGGACCATTCCCAGCCGGGAGGGATCTTCAGGATCCGACGGCGGGCGTGGGTGACCAAGCGGGCTGGGGCGGACAGGAGCCGGAAGCGCAGCGTCTTGGTGGCGGCGCTGGCCAGGTCGCCGTCGAGTCCGATGTGGCGCAGCCAGGCGGTCAGCGTGGTGGCCAGGGCGGCCAGCTGCAGCCAGGCCGCGTTGCGGCCGTAGTCGATCGAGGGCAGGTTGCGGGCGCCGCAGGCCTTGAACTGCTTCATCCGGTCTTCGACGTGGGCTTGGGTGCGGTGGCGGGCGTCGAGGAACTGGACCTGCCCGCTGGGGGTGTTGGTGGCGAAGGCGCCGTATTCCCAGTCCGGGTGCTCGCCGAGCTTGGCCGGCTTGGTCACCGGCCGCGGGGTGCGCCGGGCCATGACGCGCATGTCGGCCGGCCAGGTCGCCAGCCGGTCGCCGCCCGGGCCGTGCCGCATGATCCCGGTCAGGTCCGCGACCTGCCCTGCGGGGTCGAGGGCGCCGTCGGCGTCCACGGCCGCGCCCCAGTCGCTGTTGCGTAGTTGGTCGATCCCGGACAGGGTGCGTTCGTCGACCGGCCAGCCGATGGTGTACTCCACCCGCCGGCCCCGCCGCCCGTGGGCGGGCGCGGTGTTCAACGCGGTGAGGTGGTCGATGACCTCGTGGGAGGCGCCCGCGCCGTCGACGGGTGACCAGCACGTCGGTGCGCCAGCGGGCGGGGATCTGGGCCAACGACGCGGTCAGCACCGCCAGGTGATCGGCCGCGGTGAACGAACCAGCGTTACCGGGGCGCTGCATCACCGCCAGCGCGTCCCCGATGTTGGTGCACCAGCCGGTCAGCGGATGAAAGCCGAACCCGTCCTTGTAGGTGCCCGCCGCCTGGGCCTTGGGGCTGGCCGCCTCGATCAAGGTGGCGTCCAGCCGGATGACCAGCACCGGGCGCGCTCGCCCGCCGGGCTCGGTGGCGGGTCGGGTCAGGTCCCTGCCGGCGACCTGGACCGCGGGCAGCTGCCCGTGCCGGGCCACGATCGCCTCCCACGCCGTAGCCCGCGCCGCTGCGGTGGCCCGGGCCAGCCGCCGCCCGGGCAGCCCGTCGCCGCCGAGTCGCTCGGCCAGCTCGCCGAGTGCCCGCACCATCGTGCTGTCCGACGCCCCGCCCCCGGGACCGAAGAGCTCCTCCTGGGAGGTCATCGCCTCCACATCGGACAGGCACGTCGCACCGGCCGCCAACGCGCAGGTGGCGTCCACCAGCGCCCGACCCCGATGCCGCACCGGGAAGAACCCCGCCCGCGCCACGACCTCGGCCAGGCCGGCCGTCAGGCCGACTCGGTCGGCCAACAACCGCGGCAGCACCACCCCCGCCGCAGCGACCGTCCCAGCCCCACCGACCTCGACCTCGAGTCCCTGCGACCACGCCAGCGCGGGATCACCGACCAGTCGCCGGGTGCTTGTAGCCTTCACCTGAAAGGTGTCCCTTCCTGCGGTTCATGCAGATCAAGATAATCCGCATTGTCCCAGGTCAGGGGCACCTTTCCTCGTCCCGACACCCCGAAAAACCATCATCACGAGCCTCGGCGTGAATACCCGAGGCTGATGTCCACAGAGGTACAGCGTCCGAGCCGAGGCGGTGGGCGAGCAGGCCGGCTGTCCATCCGGTTCCGGTGCCGATCTCCAGCACGGTGTCTCCTTCGGACGCCTGGCTGGACTCAAGCATGGTCGCCACCACTGATGGCGCCGAGCACGAGGTGGTGGGGATGCCGTGCTCGTCGAAGTCGGTCAGCAGGGCTTCTTTGTGGTACACCGCGCGAAGCCAGTCCTCCCGCTGGGTGGCG
>DASQVF010000439.1:0-2485 GCA_035640915.1 Propionibacteriaceae bacterium | reverse complement strand
TGCGCCCGGCGCGAGCGGCTCAGGACGGCAGCCGCTCGATCACCCAGTCGATGCACCGGGTGAGCTGGCTGACGTCCTCCGGCTCCACGTTGGGGAACATCCCCACCCGCAGCTGGTTGCGGCCCAGCTTGCGGTAGGGCTCGGTGTCGACCACCCCGTTGGCCCGCAGCGTGGCGGCGATGGCCTTGGCATCGACGCCGGTGAAGTCGATCGTGGCCACCACCGGCGACCGGTACTCCGGCTGGGCCACGAACGGCACCGCGTACGCCGACTCCTCCGCCCAGGCGTAGATCCGCTTCGCCGAGTCGGCCGTCCGGCCGGCGGCGAAGGTCAGCCCGCCCTGTTCGTTGAGCCACTGCAGCTGGTCGTGCAGCAGGTAGAGCGTGGCGATCGCCGGTGTGTTGAGCGTCTGGTTCTGCCGGGAGTTGGTGATCGCGGTGGTCAGGCTGAGGCTCTCGGGGATCCACCGGCCAGACCCGGCGAGGCGCTCGGCCCGCTCGATCGCGGCGGGGGAGAGCAGGGCCAGCCACAGCCCGCCGTCCGAGCCCAAGCTCTTCTGCGGGGCGAAGTAGTACGCGTCGACCGCGGCGACGTCCAGCGCCGTCCCGCCGGCCGCGGAGGTGCCGTCGACCAGGACCAGCGCACCGTCGTCGGCTCCGGAGATCCTCTCGACCGGGGCCAGCGCACCGGTGGAGGTCTCGTTGTGGGCCCAGGCGTACACGTCGGCGCCCGGCGTGGCCTCGGGCAGGGCCACCGACCCCGGCTCGGCCCGGACCACATTCGGGGACTCGAGGTGCGGCGCGGCGTCGGCCGCGGCGGCGAACTTGGCCGAGAACTCCCCGAAGCTGGCGTGCGCGCTGCGCCGGTCGATCAGGCTGAACACCGCCAGATCCCAGAACAGGGTCGACCCGCCGTTGCCCAGCACCACCTCGTACCCGTCGGGCAGTCGGAACAGCTCGGCCAGCCCGGCCCGCACCGCGCCGACCAGGTTCTTCACCGGAGCCTGCCGGTGGGAGGTGCCGAGCAGCGCGGTTCCGGTCCCGGCCAGGGCGCTCACGGCGTCCGGCCGGACCTTGGCCGGACCACAGCCGAAACGGCCGTCGCCCGGGAGCAGCTCGCGGGGGATGGTCAGGGTGGTCACGATGGCCGATTGTGCCACGCTTGCCGGCGTGCACGATCTCGCGACCGAACGGGTCGACTACACCGCACCGCACCTGCTCGAGGCCGACGCCCCCGAGGCGCCGCTGCCGTTGTTCGAGGCCTGGCTGGCCGACGCCCTGCGGGCCCGGGACGAGGGTCGGCTGGCCGAGCCGAACGCCATGGTGGTGGCCACCAGCGTCGCCGACCGGCCGCACGCCCGTACCGTGCTGCTGAAGAGTGTGTCCACCGACGGGTTCACCTTCTTCACCAACTACACCTCGCACAAGGGCACCGAGATCGCGGCCAACGCCGCGGTCGCCCTGCACTTCGGCTGGTACGCGCTGCAACGGCAGGTGCGGGTGGAAGGGTCCGCCGCGCCGGTCGGCCGGGCCGAGTCGGAGGAGTACTTCCGCACCCGACCGCGCGGTTCCCAGCTCGGGGCCTGGGCGTCAGCACAGTCCAGCCCGGTCGCCTCGGCGGCGGCGCTGGCGGACGCGTACGCGGCCGTGGTCGAGCGGTTCGCCGGGCAGGAGGTGCCGTGTCCCGAGCACTGGGGCGGCTTTCGGGTGGCTCCGGAGTCGGTGGAGTTCTGGCAGGGCCGGCCCAGCCGGATGCACGACCGGCTGCTCTACACCCGGAGCGGGACCGGCTGGACGCTCAGTCGGCTGGCTCCCTGACGAGGAGCCGTTGCAGGTAGACGCCGGCGAACATGGCCGCGATCACTCCGTTGGCCCCGCGTCCCGCCGCCAGCAGCCAGCTCTGGTGGACAGTCGGGGCCTGAGCCAGCCAGCCGGTGACGGCGAGGCCGGCGAAGGCGACGTAGATGCCCGCCACGGTCGGCCAGCCGCCCACGTCGCTGAGGCTGCGGCCACCGGGGAAGAGGTTGTGGCCACCGGTACGGACCGCGTACCGAGTGACGGCGACGAAGTGGGCGGCATGGGCGGCCAGGAAGGCGGCGTAGAACCCTCGCGACGCCCGCTGGGTCGGCGGGAACGCCGAGGTCGCCTGGGCGGCAGCGAAGAGCAGCGCCGACGTCCGGGCGGTGCGGCGAACGAGCTGAGTGGTATCCGACCTCCCCTCCAGTTCGGCGTCGTCGATGAGGACGCGTGTCGCTGTCGGTCGGCCTGACGACGGCATCTCAACCCGCCAGCCGAGGACGTGACTGGTTCGCCAGGTCGGTGACCACCGCGTCGGCGATCGCCGCCGCGTCCGTCGGGAAGCCGAGAAAGTTGCCTGAACCGCGCATCGTCAGCCAGCGCAGGCCGACGTAGTAAAGCCCCGCGGCGCCGACGGCACGGAAGCCCTGCCGCCGCGGACCGCGCTGCTCGTCCAGCAACCCGGGATC
>DASQVF010000438.1:0-8277 GCA_035640915.1 Propionibacteriaceae bacterium | reverse complement strand
GAAGTTGTGGTTGAACGATGAGCCACGGTTCACTGGGTGCCGCACATAGCGGACGCGCCGGTCTTGGGCCCCGTATCGCTGTGCGATCTCGCCGGTCCTGTCGGTCGAGCCGTTGTCGGAGATGATCAGCTCGAAGTCGGTGAAGGTCTGGGCCAGGAGGGCGTCGACGGCCTCAGCGAGGAACTGCTCACCGTTGTAGGCCGGAAGACCCAAAGTGAGGCGCGGCACAGTGGTTGTCTCGCTCATCGGGCCACCGCCGAGTTCGCGTGCTCGGACAGCGCTGACCGCAGTTGACGCCACCACACGACAGCGGCCACGAACTGTGCCGCCGTCACTCCCCAGCTGGTGCCGATCGCACCGCCGAGTATGGCTCCTACGGTTCCCCCAACCAGGTAGAGCGCCGATCCGGTCAGCTGTGCTCGAAGGCTTCGTCGGGCGAGGCCCATGGCCCGGAGCCCGGCCGTGGCGGCCGTCGTGAAGGACGTGACGGCCACCGTCAGCGTGATGGCCGGTATGAGCTGTAGAGCGGGCGTCCAAAGCTCGTTGAGTAGAGCAGGCCCGGGACCGAAGGGGAAGACGGTCAACAGGATCAGGCCCCACATGATGGCGGCTGCCGCCTGAGCACCGCCGAGGAGGAGGCAGAAGCGGTGAAGCCGGCTCGCGTCGCGGTGGAACACCCGTGAGGCTTCCGGAACCGCAACCTGGCTGATTCCCATCAGCACCACGAGAAACGGACCCATCAAGATCTCCGAAGCGCGTACGTATCCGACCGCGGCCAAGCTCGCCACCGCCCCCAGCACGAAGGATCGGACCTGCGCCGCGCCGCTGATGCTGACGTTCTCGACGAGGTAGCGAAACGACAAGTCGTGCTGCTTGCGGAGCCACCTCCCGACGCTGGTCGGTCGAGGCAGCACCCGGGCCTGGAATGCGCCGAAGAGAGCGGCCACCGTGGCCGTCGCGCCGAAGGCGAGCATGCAGCCCACTTCGCTGCCGCCGCCCTGGCGGTCCAGTACAAAGAGAGTCGCTACCAGTAGCAGCGTCCAGAACAGGTCGTTGACGAATGCGGACAAGCCGCGACCGCACGCGAAAAAGGCGAACCGCCAGCTGTCCTGCAGGGTGAGTCCAGGCAGTCCGAACCCCAGGGCGATGAATATCGTCCCCACCGGATGAGGGAGGAGGAGTCCGGCCCCGACGCACAGCGCGCCGCTGGCTACGCCGACGACGAGGGCGGTTCCGGTAGCGGAGGACGTCGCACGTCGCCATCGCTGACTGGGGTCGCCGCTATACCTGACGAGCAGCGGATCGGTGGCCAGACCGCGTGCCGCGTTGATCACGACGGTGTAGGTGATGAAGGCGAGGGCGAAGGCACCGAAGTTGCTCGCCCCGAATGACCGGGCGACGAAGATGCCGAGCGCGAAGTTGCTGAGGCTGGAGATGCCCTGGTCGGCCACCCCCCAGCCGAGCCGCCGCATAGCGTTGATCACCCGGAGCCGCGCCGGTCCGTCGGACCGGGCCGGGGGTCTCGTCGAGAGGGCGGTCATAGCGAGACCCTCGAGGGAGATCGGCGGAACGGCCCTGCTGGCCCTCTCGACTGGCTGGCCGGCTGAACGGGATTTGCCACCGCGAAGCGATAGACCTCCAGCAACTGCGCAATGCTCGCCTCGGCGGTGAAACGGCTCTGGTACGTTCGTCGGGCCTGGTCGCCGTACCCGTCCCAGCGGTGGGGATGGTCATCGACATCGGCCAGAATATCGACAAGGGCGTGCACGTCGGACGGCGGGAACAGGGCGCCGTCGACTCCTGGGGTCACCAGCTCCGGGAAGGCCCCATGCGCAGAGCTCACCGGAGCCGTGCCCGCCGCCATCGCCTCAACCGCGACCATGCCGAAGGTCTCTTCCCACTGCGACGGAATGACCACGGCCTTAGAACTGGACAGGATACGGGACACCTCGGGCCGCGAGACATGGCCGGCAATTCTCACACTCGGGTGTGAGAGCGCCCAACGGTCAATCGCCACCTCCATCTCGCCGCCGCCGACGACCACGAGCCGAAGAGGTGATCGAGGACGCAGGACTCGGAAGGCGTCCCAGGCTCGCATCAGGAAGGAGGCTCCCTTAGCCTCGTCCAGTCGACCGACGTATACGACCTGATGCTCGGTCACCCCATCCCCGTCTCCGGATGCCGGGGGAACGAAGTTGTGCTTGACGAAGCTGCGGTCCGGCGGCAACCCGAGCGGCGAGAGCAGCTCTCGCTGTGCCGCCGAGATGAAGATGTAGGCGCTCACCAACTCCCGCCAGGCGGTGGCGTGCAGCCGCGAACCAACCACGACTGGGACCGTCGCCGGGATCGACCCGCGGTAGCACCCGTGGGCGATGGCGGGAAGGGATGACCCGCCCAGACATTCGTGACATACCCGACCGTCGCGGAAAAACGTGCCGTTGGCACATCCGAGCTTGTAGTTGTGAAGCGTCGCCACCACGGGGGTCGAACCATCGCGGCACGCGTACAGAACCGAGGGTGTCAGCAGGGGGAATGTGTTGTGGACATGCACGACGTCGGGGGCGAAGTCGGCCAGCGCCCGACTTACCGCCCGGCGTGACTCCTCGCTCCACAAGACCCGGGCCGGCAGGGTGGCTCGGCGCAGCATCGACCAGGAGGCGATCTCCTCGCTGTGTCGCTGTAGCAGCTCCACCTCGTGACCCGCAGCCCGCAGGGCAGCCGACTCCTGGTCGACGACGGCGTTCTCGCCACTGGGCGCGGCCGGCCGGTAACGGTTGTGAACGATGAGGATTTTCATCGTCGCGCCTGTGCCAGGAGGGCGGCGAAACGCGTCCCGGCGTACGAGCGGAGGTCCGTGAATTGGCCGCTCACGACAGCAGCTCCAGTTCGGTGATGAGGCGCATGCGGGAGACGGGTGCGCGCCCGACCAGGGTGGTCGCCGGGACGCGGTGGCCGAATCGAGGCGAGTACCAACCGCAGATGGGATTGACGTCGCCGCGGTGGGCGGTCCAGGTGAGCTCGGCTGGCAGTGTGAGCGTTCCGCGCCGCTCGACAGGACTGACCGACCAGGACAGCTCCGCGTGCGCGCCGTCGAGGTCGACCTGCACGTCGGGACCGAGGTGCCAGCGCAGGACCGCGTCGACCGGTCCGCCGGACTCCACGGTGTCGACGACGGTGAGCCGACGGCCCGGTGAGTCCAGCGTCACCGTCCGGCGGTGCGTGGCGGGCGGGCTCAGTCGCCGGTACCCGTCGTGCTCGGCGCTCCAGGTCTGCACCACGTGGTTCCCGACTGCGCTGGTTAGCGTTCTGGTGGTCGCCGGGACCGTCCACAGGAAGGGGCCGCCGGACTCGGACTGGCTGACCCCTGCTATCTCGATCGTGTTGTGCGCGGCCGTCGACCGAAACCACTCGCGCCAGGCCGGCTCACCGTGGTAGCAGTAGGTGCCGGGGTCGGCGAGGATGTCCACGCCGTCGTGCCGCACCTCCAGCGAGAGGGCATCGGCGTGGGCATGGGCCGCAATGGACAGGAAGCCGTGGGGGCCGCCATCGCACCGGCACCAGATCTCCGGCCCGTCCTCCGGGCGGGAACGCAGCAGAACCAGGCCGGCCTTGGGGAACCGGCCTGGTCGCTCTGCGGGTCGCGGCACCCGTCGAGCACGCCCGAGCGCCGCGGACAGCGACGCCCAGACGCCGCCATCGATGGGGGGCCACCAGTCGGCCGCGCCGACCAGGGCCGCACCGGTGGAGAGAGTGAGCGCCCACGGATCGCGCTCCGGGTCGTCCAGCACGAGCCCACGGCCCTCGTCGCCGTCGCCCTGTCGCGGCGGCCGTCCGGAGACGTCGAGGATGGCCGCCGCCGCGTCCAGCATGCGCACCAGGTGGTCCCAGGTCGCCTCGGACAGCGGTTGTCCGGCCGCGTCGGCCTCCACGGCCGCCGCCAGCCCGAGCTCGAGAACGAAGCGGTGGTAGTCGGTGGCCTGCTCGCGGTTGAGACCGTCGGCGAAGGTGTTGGCGGCGAGCTCCCGCTCGAGCAGCGCCGCAGCGCTTTTCCGCCACTGCCGGCTCCGGGCGTACCAGGGGAAGGCACACGCCGCCCCCAGCCGGCCAGCCGCCTCGGCGATGACGTGGTTGTTGGCTGAGGAGCCGCGGCTGGGGAAGGCGGCCAGGAACTCCTGGTGCCAGCCGATCTGCCGGACCGCGTCGTCGTTGTGTTCGAACAGGTCGCCCACCTTGGGCCAGTCGTCCAGCAGCCGGCGGATCCAGACCCAGGAAATCAGCCGGATGCCGGCCTCGATCCCACTGGTCCAGTGCACCCCGGACAGCAAGGTGTTCGCGCTCCACCAGGAGCGCAGCTGGGCCGCCGCGGCCTCGGCGTAACGCTCGTCCCCGGTCAGCCACCAGGCCGTCGCCAGCACGGTGAGGTGGTGGTGCCGGGACATCTCCCAGACCTGCTTGACGTTTCCCGTCTCGGCCTCGTCCCGGTGGTGCACCCGGAAGGCCAGCCGACGGTCGGGAGCGCGCCGCCCGGTCACCGGGTCGAAGAACCAGTCCGGGTCCGCGCTGTCGGTACGCGGAACGCCCAGCACCTGCCACTCCCCGGCCAGCACCCGCTCCGCGGCGGCGACCACTGCGGCCACCGCGTCGGAGGGCAGGCCGAGATCGGCGGGCTCGGGCAGCGGGGAGGCGAAAGATCGCTCGGAACTCACTCCACGCAGCGGAGCGGCGGCGGCACCGGGCAGCACCTGGCGGCGGGTCCAGCGCAGCCGCCGGCCGGCGTCCAGGCCGCGGTGTACCGCTTCGGAGACCGACATCCCGCGAAGTCGTCGCAGGTACCAGCCGAGATCGGGTCGCGTCACCAGGTCACCGGCCTCTGCAGGGCCAGGCTCTCGGCCACCGCCAGAGTGGCGCGGGTGGTGGCGACGAGCGACTCGAGCGGAATCGGCATGTCGGCGCCGGTGCGGACGGCCTCGACGAACTGCTTGAGCTGGGCCTGCTGGCCCTTGTCCTGCCCGCTCAGCACGCGATGCCCGCTACGACCCTTGGCCGACCACACCGTGACCCGGGAGAAGTTGTCGAGGCGGCCGTTGCGGCCGTCGCCGGTGACGTCCAGCGTCTCCTTCGGGAACCGGGCGCTGCCGTCGGTCAGGTAGGAGATGCTGCCCACCGACCCGTTGGCGAAGCGAAGCGTGGCGTGGACATCGGCGCCAGCGCCCATGGCGTACACCTCCACCGGGTCCGACTCCACCAGCGCGCCAAGCGTGTCGATGAAGTGGCCGCCCTCCCCGGTGAACCGCGACCCCTCGCGCTCCTCGTCGAGGTACCAGCTGCCGGCGTCCAGACGGCCGGCGTTGACCAGGTAACGCGCGGACAGCGGCACGGCGGAGCGGCCGAAGCGGTCCCGCAGATCGGTGAACAGCGGGGCGAACCGGCGGTTGAAGCCCACCATGATCCGCGCGTTACCGGTCCGGTTCACGGTCTCCTCGACCATCGCGAGCTGCTCGGCGGTGAGGGCCAGCGGCTTCTCCACGAACACGCTCAGGCCTCGCTCCAGCGCCTGGCAGACCAGGCCGGCGTGCGACTGGTGCCGGGTGACGATGAAGACCCCGTCCAGGGTCTCGTCGTCCAGCACCGACTCCACGCTGGTCGTCACCGTGCCGAAACCGAACTTGCGCTGGGCGTTGACCCCGGACAGCGCCCGGGTCGTCGCCACCGAGACCAGCTCGACTCCGGTGTCGGAGCGCAGGTGCGGCAGCAGCATCGACGTGGCGTAGTTGCCGGCGCCGATGAAGCCCAGGCGCACCGCGGCCGAGGACGTGCGGGAGCGGGAACGCGCCGGCACCGGGGACGGCGCCCGGAGTGTGCGCTCCAGTGGCGCCGCGAGGTCCGCTTCTCCGTAGGAGAGCAGGAAGCCGATGCCGGACAGCGAGCCGTCGCCCAGCCGCCGGTAGACGTCCTCGGCATCCTCGATCGGGTGGATGCCGTCGATCAGCGTGGTGACATCGACCGAGCCGTCGGCGACCAGGTCCAGGAAGCAGGCGAGGTTTCGCCGCTCGGTCCACCGGACGTACCCGGCGGGGTAGTCGATGCCCTCCAGCTCGTACGAGGGGTCGTAGCGGCCGGGCCCGTAGGACCGGGAGAAGCGGACGTCGAGCTCTTTGTCGTAGTAGGCGTTCCAGGGCAGGTCGAGTCGGGTCTTGCCGATGTCGACCACCCGGGCCCGGTCCCGGGCCAGGCGGGCCGCCACCTCGACCGGCCCGTTCGAGGTCCCGCCGGCGGCCAGCAGGACGTGGTCCGCACCCAGCCCGCCGGTCCGGTCGAGCAGCACCTGCTCGACCTCGCGTACGCCCGCGTCGTCCGGGGCGGCGCACTTCAGCGCCCCCGCCTTCTCGGCGGCCCGGCAGCGGGCCTCGACCATGTCCAATCCCACGACCTGGACGCCGGAGGCGACCAGCAGGCGCACCACCAGCTGGCCGATGAGGCCAAGGCCGATCACGCAGGCGGTCTCACCGAGGGCGACCTCGGAACGCCGGACCCCCTGCATCGCGATGGCGCCGACGGTGGCGAACGCGGCGTGCTCGGCCGCGACGCCGTCCGGCACCGGGACGCACAGGTTGGTCGGCACCCAGTTCACCTCGGCGTGCAGCGCGAACTCGTTGCCGGCCGCGGCCACCAGCTGGCCGACGGAGAACTGCTCCGCCCCAGCGCCGACCTCGACGACGACGCCGCAGAGGGAGTACCCCAGCGGCGTGTAGCTGTCCAGCCGGTTCATCGCCTTCTGGTAGGTCGCCATGGCGCCCTGCTGAGCCACCGAGTTGAGCAGCTTGCGGACCTGGTCCGGCCGGGCGCGAGCCTTGCCGACCAGGGAGAGCTGCGCCTCGCTGACCTTCATCATCTCGGTGCCCGTGGAGATCAGCGAGTAGAGGGAGCGGACCAGAACACCTCCCGGCCGGCACGCCGGCACGGGCACGTCGAGCACGGTGAGCTCGCCCGACTTGTAGTTCTGTGCGACCTGTTTCATTTCTTGCTTGCCTCCCGCACCTCGCGCCCGCTCGGGACCTGGAGATCCCACCTTCCTTCGCGCGCTCGGCACCTACTCGTTGATCCGGTCACCAGCGACGGCGGTGCCTCGCTTGGTCGTCCAGGTGGGATCGGGTCCCTCGCTACCCGACGCTCGATGCTCACGCCTGCGGCCGTGACAATCATGGCGCCGACACTCCTGCGGCGCGGGCGCCGCGGTACCACAGCTCCATGGACAGGAGCTGCCACAGCTGCTTCGACTGGTCGGTCCGCCCGCTGCGCTGCTCGGCGACCAGCTGCTGAACCGATGGCCGGCGCAGGAACCCCGACGTGACCAGCTCGCCGTCGAGCAGGACGTCGTCGATCAACGGTCCGAGGTCGTTGGTGACCCAGGCCCGCAGCGGCGCCCCGAACGACGCCTTCGGCCGCTCGAGCACCTCGGTCGGCACCCAGCCCTCGGCTATCTTGCGCAGCGGCACCTTCTGGGTCCGGCCCTTGATCTTCTGGCTGCCCGGGAAGGTGAAGGCGGCCCGGAAGACCTCGGGATCGACGAACGGCACCCGCACCTCGGTCGAGGCCGACATGCTCGAGCGGTCGGTGTAGGCCAGGTTGAGCCCCGGCAGGAAGAACCGGCTGTCGGTCAGGCACATCCGGTTGACGTGGTCAGTCAGCTCGGTGTCGGTGTAGAGGCGATGGTGCGCGTCCACCACGTCCTCGACCAGCGGGCTGAGCGCTGGGTCGAGCAGGTCGGTGAGCTCCGGCGGGTCGTAGAGGCTGTAGCTCCGCCGGTAGGCGGCCTCCTCGGGCAGCTCCGCGAAGCTGAGGAACCGCTTGGCCCACCTGCTGTACCGCAGGCCGCGGCCACCGGCCGCGACCGGGAGCCGGCCGACGCTCGGCGCCACCACCCCGTTCCGCAACGCGCTGGGCAGCTTCTGGTAGCGGGCGCCGAGCAGGCAGGCCAGGTGCCGGCGGTAGCCGCCGAACAGCTCGTCGGCCCCCATGCCGGAGAGCAGGACCTTGACGCCGCTGTCCCGGGCGGCCTGGCACATCAGGACGGTGTTGATCGCCGCCGGGTCGCCGATCGGCTCGTCCAGGACGTCGACGATCCGCGGCAGCAGGTCGACCACGTCCGGACTGATCTCGATCTCGTGCAGCCGGATGCCGAGGTGGGCCGCCATCTTGCGGGCATAGGTCGCGTCGTCCGGCATCGCCTCCAGCTTCTGGTCCTCGGGCCGGAACGTGATGGTGTACGCCTCGATC
>DASQVF010000437.1:0-2073 GCA_035640915.1 Propionibacteriaceae bacterium | reverse complement strand
TCTTGCGGTTCCATCGGACCGCGTTCCGGGCAGTGCTGCCGCTGCTCCGCGGCGGCACCCACGTCGTGTTCTCCGACGGGTACCTGCACTGGTTGCTCCGCGGCTCGCTCCGCCGCCGAGGCGACATACCGGTGGTGATGGACTGCCACTTCTACCAGTGCTTCGACTTCTGGGGCACTCGCCGCGGCATGGCTGGCGTGCTGCGCAAGGCCGCCGGCCGAAGGCGGCTGATCCAGTGGCTGAGCCGTGCGCACCCGGTCCTGGTCGGGGAGTGGAGTGCCGCACTCGACCACCGGAGCCACCGCCGCGCGGCCGTGTCGGAGCGACGGGCGGCGACGGAGCGTTTCGTCCAGGCACAGATGGAGAGCTACCAGGACGCCTTGGGCTGGTGCTTCTGGACGTACACGTCGGAGAACCCCGACGACTGGAACTTCCGCCATCTCGTGGAGTCCGGGATGCTGCGGCTCCGGCCCGACGCCTAGTTGTTCTCCTCCCGACGTCAGCCCTGGCTGGCGAAGGCCGCGTCGAAGGATGCGGTGGGCGCGGTGATGGCGTTCATCCGGCGGATGAACTCCAGCGCCTCGGGAGCGCCGGCCAGCCGATCCATGCCGGCGTCCTCCCACTCGATCGAGATCGGGCCCGCGTACCCGAGGTGGTTGAGCATCCGGAAGATGTCCTCCCAGCGGGTGTCACCGTGGCCGGTCGAGATGAAGTCCCAACCTCGGCGCGGATCCGCCCAGGGCAGATGGGAGGCCAGCCGCCCGTTGCGGCCTCCGACCATCCGGACCTTGGTGTCCTTGCAGTCGACGTGGTAGATCCGGTCGGCGAAGTCGGCCAGGAACCCCACATAGTCCAGCTCCTGCCACACCATGTGCGACGGGTCGTAGTTCAGCCCGAAGGCCTCCCGGTGGCCGATCGCCTCCAGCGTGGCCTGAGTGGTCCAGTAGTCGTAGGCGATCTCACTGGGATGCACCTCGTGGGCGAAACGGACGCCCACCTCGTCGAACACGTCGAGGATCGGGTTCCACCGGTCGGCGAAGTCCGCGTATCCGGCCTGGATCACGTCGTCCGCCACCGGCGGGAACATCGCCACGTAGTGCCAGATCGCCGAACCGGTGAACCCGACGACCACATCCACCCCGAAGGCGGCGGCGGCCCGGGCGGTCAGCTTCATCTCCTCGGCGGCCCGTTGGCGGACGCCCTCCGGATCGCCGTCGCCCCATACCCGCGGGTTGACCATGTTGCGGTACCGGTCGTCGATGATCGCCTCGCAGACCGCCTGGCCATTCAGGTGGTTGGAGATCGCCCAGCACCCGAGTCCGTGCTCGGCCAGGATGTCTCGGCGCTCGGCGACGTACGCCTCGTCCCCCGCCGCCCGAGCGACATCGAAGTGATCACCCCAGCAGGCGATCTCCAGGCCGTCGTAGCCCCACTCCGAGGCCAACCGGCACACCTCGGTGAACGGCAGGTCCGCCCACTGCCCGGTGAACAAGGTCACCGGCCGGTCCTGCTTGGCCGCAGCCCGGCCGGTCGCCTCGGCTTGCGCTGTCCACATCATCGTCGCTCTCCTCCCGGGATCCACAGCACGTCGCCCTCGGGACCGTTGACCACCCGGGTCAGGATGAACAACAGGTCCGAGAGCCGGTTCAGGTAGGTGATGGCCAGCGGGTTCACCCCGCCCGCCCGGTCGGGATCAGCGACCGGCTCGGTGCCGTACGCCTCGGCCGCGACCCAGGCCGCCCGCTCGGCCCGCCGAGCCACCGTCCGGGCCACGTGCAGCTGAGCCGCACCCGCTCGCCCGCCCGGCAGGATGAAGGAGCTCAGTGACCCGAGCGACTCGGAGAACTCGTCGCACCAGCTCTCGAGCCGGTCGATGGACGCCTGGGTCACCCGGAGATCCGGTTGCTCCGGGTCGGTCGGCCGCAGCGGCTTGGAGAGGTCGGCACCGAGGTCGAACAGCTCGTTCTGGATGGTGTGCAGCACTCCGGTCACCTCCGCCGGCAGCTGACCCAGGGCGACAGCCACTCCGAGCGCGGAGTTGGTCTCGTCAACGTCCCCGTACGCCTCGACCCG
>DASQVF010000436.1:0-4629 GCA_035640915.1 Propionibacteriaceae bacterium | reverse complement strand
GCGCCGCGGCTACTTCTTCGCCCGGGTCCACTCCAGCAGCCGGTCCACCGGCCAGGTGTTGACCACCCGCTCCGGGTCCAGCCCGAGGTCCTCGGCCCGCTCGCAGCCGTAGATCTGGAACTCCAGCTGCCCGGGTGCGTGCGCGTCGGTGTCGATGGAGAACAGGCAGCCCATGTCGATGGCCAGCTGGAGCAGGTCGTCCGGCGGGTCGCGACGCTCCGGCCGGGAGTTGATCTCCACCGCCACGTTGAAGGTGCGGCAGGCCTCGAAGACCACCTCGGCGTCGAACGTCGACGGCGGCCGAGTGCCGCGCTCCCCCTCGATCAGCCGGCCGGTGCAGTGGCCGAGGATGTTGGTCTGTCTGTGGGCGATCCCCCGTACCATCCGGTGGGTCATGGTCTCCGAGTCCGAGCGCAGCTTGGAGTGCACGCTGGACACGACGACCTCCATCCGCCCCAGCAGCTCGTCGGACTGGTCCAGCCCGCCGTCCTCCAGGATGTCCACCTCGATCCCCTGCAGGCAGCGGAACGGCGCCATCGCCGCGTTGAGGTCCTCCACCACCGCGATCTGCTCCCGCAGCCGCTCGGGGCTCAGCCCTCGAGCCACCGTGAGGCGCGGCGAGTGGTCGGTGATGGCGCAGTACTCGTGGCCCAGGTCGCGCGCGACCGCCATCATCTCCTCCAGCGAACTGCCGCCGTCGGACCACGTCGAGTGGGTGTGCAGGTCACCCTTCACCGCGGCGCGCATGCCCAGACCGCCGGCGGCCAGGGGCTGCTTCTCGTCCCGCAGCCGCTGCAGATACTCGGGCACCTCGCCGGTCATCGCCTGGCTGATCACGGTGGCGGTCTTCGGCCCGACACCGGACACCTTGTTCCAGGTGCGCTCCCGGGTGTGCACGGCCCGCTCGTCAGGGCTCATCCGCTCGATCAGATCGGCCGCACCGCGGTAGGCCCGGACCCGGTAGGTGTCGGCCCTCGACCGCTCCAGGAGAAAGCCGATCTCGCGCAGCGCGTCGACCGGGTTCACGGCCGCTCGACCCGGCGCGGCCGGGGCTTCAGCTGCACCGACGGCAGGGGCGGCGCCTCCATCACCCGCTCGTCGCGGTCCACCACCGGTGGGAACCGCGGGTCCCGACCCGCCCACGCCTCCCGGTAGCCCACCACCTCGTCGTGACTGCGGCCGATGAAGTTCCACCACATCACGATCTCCTCGGCGAACGGCTCACCAGCGAGCAGCAGAACGCGCCCGCCGGTCTCGCTAGCCAGGGTCATTCCGGTCCGACCGGGCCCCAGGTAGAGCAGCTGGTCCAGCGCAACGGCGGCGCCGTCGACCGTCACCTCCCCATCGACCACGAAGACGCCGTGCTCCCAGGCCGGGTCCAGGTCGAGGGTGGCCGACCGACCCGGTTCCAGGACCAGGTCGGCACCGCCGATCGGGCTGTGCACCTCGGCCGGCGAGCGGACCCCGTTCAGCTCGCCCAACAGCACGGTGCCGCGTACGCCGTTCCCCGGCACGGCCAAGAGGCTGGGCAGGTCGGCGTACGCGGCGAAGTCCGGCGCCCGGTCCCGAACGCCGTCCGGCAGCGCCACCCAGAGCTGTACGCCGTGCAGCCGGGACGGGCGGTCAGGGGGCGAGATCTCGCTGTGCACGATGCCGCGGCCCGCGGTCATCAGGTTCAGCCCACCGGGCCGGACCAGGGCCTGCGAGCCGAGGCTGTCCCGGTGCTCGATGGCGCCCTCCAGCAGCCAGCTGACCGTCTGCAGACCGGTGTGCGGGTGCGCCCAGACCTGCATCCCGGGCCGGTCGCCGAGGTCCTCGGGCCCGTAGTGGTCCAGGAAGCACCAGGCCCCGATCATCCGCACCTGGCGGTCCGGCAGGGCCCGCATCACCTCGGTGGTCTTGCCCAGCGGCACCCGCCGACCGGTGATCAACAACTGCTCCGCGGCGCCGGTCAGCGGAGGGCCGACCCGCTGCTCGCGGGGCCGGGTATCAAGATCACTCATGTCCGCGCTGCCCCTGTCCTAGGTGACCTACAGTCAGCCTATGGCCGCGTCCACGCGAGGGATCAACCGATCCCTGCTGCCGTCGGCGAAGACCCGGGCGAGCATCGCCAAGCGGCTGGCCGGGACCACCTCGGCCATGACCACGGCCGCGATGGCGGAGATGGAGGAACGGCACCACTGGTTCCGGGGGCTCGACGCCGAGTACCGGTCCTGGATCACGCTGGTCGCGCAGGCCGGCATCGACGGCTTCGTCAAGTGGTTCGCCGCGCCGGAGCCCCGTCCGCCGAGCCCGGCGGACATGTTCGGCTCCGCACCGCGCGAGCTGGCCCGGCGGATCTCGCTCTACCAGACCGTCGAGCTGGTGCGGACCACGATCGACGTGGTGGAGAGCCAGATCGACCAGGTGATGCCCAAGGCCGACCGCCCCTTCCTGCACGCCGCGATCGTCTCCTACAGCCGCGAGGTCGCCTTCGCCGCCGCCGAGGTGTATGCCCGGGCCGCCGAGCTGCGCGGCGCCTGGGACGAGCGGCTGGAGGCGCTGGTGGTCGACGCCGTGCTGCGCGGCGAGACCGACGACACCGTGCTCTCCCGGGCCTCGACCCTGGGCTGGCACGCGACGGCGAGCGTCGTCGTGGTGGTCGGGCCGGCACCGGACCTGGAGCCGGGGGTGGCCCTGGAGTCCATCCGGCACACGGCCGCCATCGCCGGAACGGACATGCTGGGCGCGGTGCAGGCCGACCGGATGGTGGTGGTGCTGGGCGGCACGGCGCTCGACAAGGAGGGCCAGGCGCTGTCGGTGGTGAGCAGGTTCGCCAACGTGTTCGGGCCGGGCGCGGTGGTGGTCGGGCCGCCGGTCGAGCACCTGATGGATGCGGCCGCCAGCACCCGGGCCGCCCTGGCCGGATACCGGGCGGCGGCGGGCTGGCCCGAGGCGCCCCGGCCGGTCGCCGCCAACGACCTGCTGCCGGAGCGGGCGCTGTCGGGCGACGGGCACGCCCGGCGGATGCTGGCCCGGGAGCTCTACGAGCCGCTGTTGAGTGCCGGGGGCGGCCTGCTGGAGACCCTGGTCACCTTCCTGGACCACGGGCTCTCGGTGGAGGCGGCCTCCCGAGCCCTGTTCGTGCACGCCAACACCGTCCGCTACCGGCTCCGCCGCATCCACGAGGTCAGCGGCTACAGCCCGACCGACCCGCGCGACGCGTACGCCCTCCGGCTCGCCGTCACCCTCGGGCGGCTGTTCGCGCGGGCTAAACCGGAAGAGGTCTCCTGACCCGCGTGATGCTCACCACAACCTTGTAGGAACCGGACAATAGGACGTCCGAATATTCGTGGTCGCGACATACGGGGTTTCCCTACTGGTCACGGAACGATAAACATGTGCTCGCCATCGTGGCGCCCGGACAGGGCGCGCAGACGCCCGGCTTCCTGCAGCCGTGGCTGAGTGAGTCGCGCTTCGCCGCCCGGCTCGGCTGGCTCTCGGCGGTCTCCGGTCTCGACCTCGGCCACTACGGCACCGAGGCTGACGCCGAGACGATTCGCGACACCGCGATCGCCCAGCCGCTGCTGGTCGCCTCCGGCCTGCTGGCCGCGCTCGAGCTCTTCCCCCACCCGGCCGATGCGTTCCCCTACATCGGCGTGGCCGCCGGTCACTCGGTAGGCGAGATCACCGCGGCCGCCGGCGTCGGCGTGCTGTCGGCGGAGCAGGCGATGGTCTTCGTCCGTGAGCGCGGCAAGGCGATGGCCGCGGCCAGCGCCGCCACCCCCACCTCGATGACCGCGGTGGTCGGCGGCAACCCGGACGAGGTGCTCGCCGCTCTCGCCGAGCACGGCCTGACCGCGGCGAACCACAACGGCACCGGCCAGATCGTGGCCGCCGGGACCAAGGAGCAGCTCGCAGCCCTGGCCGCCGCGCCGCCGGCCCGCGCCCGGTTGATCCCGCTGAGCGTCGCCGGCGCGTTCCACACCGTGCACATGGAGCCGGCGGTGGCCCACCTCGCCGGCCTGGCCCGGGCCATCACCACGCACGACCCGCGTACCCGGCTGCTGTCCAACGCCGACGGCCAGGTGGTGCACGACGGGCGCGAGGTGCTACGCCGGCTGGTCGGCCAGGTGGCCTCACCGGTCCGCTGGGACCTGTGCCTGGCCACGATGGCCGACCTCGGCGTCACCGGACTGCTGGAGATGCCGCCGGCCGGAACCCTGACCGGGCTCGCCAAGCGCAACCTGAAGGGTGTCGAGCTGTTCGCGTTGAACACACCGGACCAGCTCGAGGACGCGCTCGCCTTCGTGCACCAGCACGGGCGGGTGGCCTCGGCGACACCGATCGCCGGCAACCCCACCTGGCGGCTGGTCGTCTCGCCCGGCAAGGGCCAGTTCGTCCGGACCGAGGACGTGGAGGCCGACACCGTGCTGCCCAGCCACAGCACGGTCGGCATGGTGCGCAACCGCCGGGACGAGATCCCGGTCAGCGCCCCGCACGGCGGCATCGTCGTCGAGTGGCTGGTCGAGAACGGTGACCCGGTCTCCCCGGGTCAGCCGCTGCTGCGCCTCCACCCCATCGTGGAGAGCGCCGACGCCACGGAGGTCAGTAGATGAGCGTGCTCAACCTCGCCTCGGGCGCCAAGGC
>DASQVF010000435.1:0-2142 GCA_035640915.1 Propionibacteriaceae bacterium | reverse complement strand
CTGCGGGTAGTGCACGTGGGTGTCGACCAGACCCGGCAGCAGCAGCCCGCCGCGCAGGTCGACCGTCTCCTCGTCCCGGTGCTCGACGGCCAGGTCGGCGTACGCGCCGCGCGCCACGATGGTGCCCTGCCGGACCACGATGGCGCCGTCGGACTCGGCCCGCAGCGCCGAGGCACCGGTGAGGAAGGGGTCGCCGGGAACGTCGAGCACCGCGGCGCGGTAGAGGGTCACCTGCGCGCTGAGCCTTTCGACGAGCTCACGGGAGCCCCTGTCGAGGTGCGCTCGGCTGCTGTGCGCCCTTCGACAAGCTCGGCGAGCAGGTCGGCGGCGACCGCGACGGCGATCACCGCCGGCTCCTTGCCGACGATCTCCGGCCGGCCGATCGGGCAGGTGATCCGGTCGACCGTCGCCTGGTCATGACCCTCGGCGAGCAGGTTCCTCCGGAAGCGGGCCCACTTGGCGCTCGACCCGATCAGCCCGATGCTCCCCCACCTCTCCGCCGACGTGTCAGGACCTGAGCGGGCCGTAGCTCGCGGACTCTCTGACAAGTCGGGAGTGAGGAGTCGCAGGGCGGCGTCGCAGAGCGCGAAGTCCTCGGCGTGGTCGTGGGTCATGATCAACACATGGGCCCCGGCGGGCAGCCGCTCCAGCACCAGCTCGCCGAGCACGGCGCGATGTACCTCGACGTCGGCGACGCCGGCCGTCACCTCGGCCAGCCGCAGCTCCTCGAGCTGCTCGGCCCGGGAGTCCACCAGGTGCAGCCGGATCTCCAGTCGGGACAGGATCCGCGCCAGCTCGAAGCCGACGTGACCCACCCCGAAGATCGCCACCGTCGGCCGCACCAGGAACGGCTCGAGCAGCAGCCGCACCTCGCCGCCACAGCACTGCCGGCCGTGATCGTGCGAGGCGTGCAGGGTGAGCCGCGACGCCAGCATCTCGGCGGTCCGGACACCTGACGCGATCAGCTCCCGGGCCCGGCGTACGGCGGTCTCCTCCAGGTTTCCGCCACCGACGCTGCCCCAGGTCTGCTCCAGGCCGACCACCATCTTGGCCCCCGGCTCGCGGGGGGCGTGGCCCCGGACCTCGGCCACGGTGACCAGCACCCCCGGACGACCCTCCGCCCGGAGCGAGGCGAGCGCGCCCAACCAGTCCATCTCAGACCTCGACCAGCGAGTCGTCGACCAGCCGGGCTCGATCCGCCGCCGCGGCGTCGCGGGCCGCCTCGACCGCCCAGAAAACCGCCTCCGGGGTCGCCGGGCTGGCGAGCTGGACGCTGTGCCGCTCCGGCCCGAACGCGGCCGCGGCCTGCCGCAGCGCCTCGCGCACGCTGAACGCCTCCATCAGCGGCGGCTCACCGACCGCCTTGGACCCGTACACCACGCCGGACTCGGTGGCCTTCTCGTACAGGTGCACGTAGAACTCCTCCGGCATCTCCGAGAAGCTCGGGATCTTGTAGGTGCTGGCCGCCTGGGTGTCGAGCCGGCCGCGGTGCGGGCCGTCGGTCTCGTCCCAGACCAGCTCCTCCAGGGTCAGCCAGCCCATCCCCTGCACGAAGCCGCCCTCGATCTGGCCGAGGTCGATCAAGGGCGACAGGCTGTCGCCGACGTCGTGCACGATGTCCACCCGCCGGATCCGGTACGCACCGGTGAAGCCGTCCACCTCGACCTCGCTGACCGCCGCGCCGTAGGCGAAGTACTTGAACGGCTCACCCTGCATCCGGTCGGCGTCCCAGTGCAGCCCGGACGTGCGGTAGAAGCCGGCCGCCCAGAGCGGCACCCGCATCTCGTACGCCGCCCGGACCAGGTCGGCCCAGGCGATCTGGCGGTCGGCGAAGCCGATCCCGGTGACCACCCCGTTGACGAACCGGACGTCGTCGGGGTGCACGCCGAGCTTCCCGGCCGCGACGGAGTTGAGCCGCGTTCGGATCTGCTCGCAGGCGTCCTTGATCGCCCCGCCGTTCAGGTCCGCACCCGAGCTGGCCGCGGTGGCCGAGGTGTTGGGCACCTTGTCGGTGCGGGTCGGCGCGAGCCGGACGTAGGACAGCGGCAGGCCCAGCGCGGTCGCCGCGACCTGGATCATCTTGGTGTGCAGGCCCTGGCCCATCTCGGTGCCACCGTGGTTGATCAGCACCGAGCCGTCCTT
>DASQVF010000434.1:0-2431 GCA_035640915.1 Propionibacteriaceae bacterium | reverse complement strand
AGAAGTGCTCGGCCGCCTCCCGTGCCTATGTGGCTCGCAGCGTGTGGGACCGGGTGCGCGATGACCTGGTGGCCGAGACCGAGGCGTTGGCCGTCGGCGACGTCCGCGACTTCAGCAACTTCACCTCGGCGGTGATCGACTGGCGTGCCTTCGCCAAGCACCGGACGGCCATCGAGCGCGCCCGGAGTGCAACCGGTGTGGAGATCATCGCCGGCGGGAAGACCGACGACGCGGACGGGTGGTACGTCCGGCCGACTCTGGTGACCACGGACGACCCTCGGGACGAGGTGCTGACCACCGAGTACTTCGGCCCGATCCTGGGCATCCACGTCTATCCCGACGCGGAGTTCACCGAGGTCCTGGACGAGGTGGACCGGAGCGGGCCGTACGGACTCACCGGCGCGGTGATTGCCGACGACCGGGCAGCCCTGGTGCAGGCCAGCCAGGCGCTGCGGCACGCGGCCGGCAACTTCTACCTCAACGACAAGCCCACCGGTGCCGTGGTCGGTCAGCAGCCGTTCGGTGGCTCCCGGACCTCCGGCACCAACGACAAGGCCGGCTCGATGTGGAACCTGATCCGCTGGAGCAGCCCGCGCTCGATCAAGGAGACCCTGGTCCCGTCGACCTCGACCGGCTACCCCCACATGGGCTGACGCCCGCCGGCTGAAACCTACGTAGACGTAGGTTTCAGCCGCCTCACGCGGGTTGCAACCTGCGCACGGTGACCGCAACCCACGTATACGTAGGTTGCGGCCACGGGGCAGCGGAGTGGGATGCCGGAGGTCAGGAAGCGGTCTTGGCGAGCCAGCGGTCGCCGACCTGCTGCTGGGTGCGGAAGCCGGCCAGCACGGCCGGGGCGGAGCTCTCCTCGAGCTTGCGGCCGAGCAGCGGGATGTTCACCTTCAGCTCGCCGTCCAAGCCGACGGTGGTGCCGCGGCCGCCCGGCGCGATCCGCAGCTGTCCGGTGAGCCGGACCGGCTGCCCACTGACCGTCATGGTCAGCCCACCGGTGCGGGAGCCGTCGCCGTCGGCCTCGGCCCACTGCACCTCCTCAACCACGGTCAGCTGCGGTCCGGTGAAGCGGGCTGCCGACTCGGGCGCCGGCAGCGTCCGCGAGCTGCGGGTGTTCGTGCCGGTCACGGACACGTCGTAGCTGATTGACTGGCTCGCCACGCACACCTCCTCGAGGTAGGCCTGGTCGATCATCATCGCGTAGACCTCCTCCGGAGACGCCGCGAAGTCCAATCCTGTGGAGATGTCCATGCCCCAATCATGGCCGCCTACCGCCCGAGTCGCGAAACTCACGTGCACGTGAGTTCCACCAGCGATACCCAGGTTGCAACGCGGGTATCGCGGCTGAAGCCCACGTGCACGTGACTTCCTCGCGTGAGGGGAGAGGATGGTCCAGGGGCAGACGGCTAAGGTCGGAAAGGAGCCGCACAGGGGAGTGCGGCACGGGGAATGGTGAGGTGTGGTGACCACGTTCGAGGTGGAGCTGGAGCGGGAGAAGTCGGCGAAGATCACTCTGGTCGCCGCCCGCGGAGCCAAGGCTGCGGTCGAGTTCGGACAGGACCCGGACGACGTCGCGACCTTCCTCACTCACTACTTCCGGCACGTCGACGCGATGGACATCGACGAGCGCAGCGTCGAGGACCTGTTCGGTCTGGTGGTCAGTCACTACGGTCTGGCCACTCAGCGGCCGGCCGCCCGCGCGGCCATCGCGATCCGCACCCCGAGCCAGCGGGACGACGGCTGGACCGCCGGCGGGGCCACCGTGGTCCAGATCGTCACCGACGACCGGCCGTTCCTGGTCGACTCCGTGACCATGGAGGTGCTCCGCCAGGGCTGGAGCATCCGTGAGGTGTTCCCTCCGCAGTTCCTGGTCCGCCGCGACCTCGGCGGCACCCTGCGCGGCATCGTCACGGCCGACCAGGCCGACGGCGACCTCACGGTGCTGCCCGAGTCGTGGATGCATCTGGAGATACTGCCGCCGGCGCGGCCGGGCACGCCCGCCCCGGTCGCGGACGACCTGGAGCATGGCCTGCTCGAGGTGCTGCGGCTGGTCGAGGAGGCCGTCGAGGACTGGCAGAAGATGATCACCCGCTCCGAGGAGACGATCGCTCTGCTCGGCGACCCCAGCCGGACCGCGGGCCGGCGGGAGGAGGCCGCCGAGGCCCGCGAGCTGCTGGGCTGGGTGAACGCCAACCACTTCACCTTCCTCGGCTACCGCGAGTACCGGCTGGACGGCGGCGCCGGCACCGACGGCGACGGTACGCCGGCACGCTTCGTCCCCGTCGCGGCCACCGGGCTGGGCATCCTGCGGGCGGACGCGGACGCGCCCGGGGCCTTCGGCGCTCTGCCGCCGGCGAGCGGGCGGGCCGACCTGATGGTGGTCACCAAGGACAACTACAAGTCCCGGGTGCACCGCCCG
>DASQVF010000433.1:0-5802 GCA_035640915.1 Propionibacteriaceae bacterium | reverse complement strand
CCGACGGCGAAGCTGGCCGACCAGGTGGCGAACGACTCCTTCAGCCACAGGTCGTCCCACCAGCGCATGGTGACCAGGTCGCCGAACCACATGTGCGACAGCTCGTGCAGGATCGTGTTCCGGCGATAGTCCAGCGACGCCGCCGTGACCTTGCTGCGGAACAGGTACTCGTCCCGCAGGACGACGCAGCCGACGTTCTCCATCGCGCCGCCGTTGTACTCGGGCACGAAGACCTGGTCGTACTTGTCGAAGGGGTAGGGGACACCGAAGTGCTGCTCGAACACCTCGAAGCCGCCGCGGGTGATGGCCAGGATCTCCTCGGCGTCCAGGTGCTCGGCGACGGACTGCCGGCAGTAGAGCGCCGACGGGACCTGACGCTGACCCAGAGGTGGGCCGGGCACCCGCGCGTAGTCCCCGGCCACCAGGGCGGTCAGATAGGTCGAGATCGGCAGCGTCTCGGTGAACCGGGTGCGCCGCAGGCCCGGTCCCGCTTCGGTCGTCTCCGCGACCTCGGTGTTGCCGACCACGGCCCAGTCCGCGGGCGCGAGGACGGTCAGTGTGAATCGCGCCTTGAGGTCGGGCTGCTCGAAGCAGGCGTACATCCGCCGGGCGTCGGCCGCCTCGAACTGGGTGTAGAGGTAGCTGCGCGCGTCGGCCGGGTCGACGAAGCGGTGCAGTCCCTGACCGCTACGGCTGTACGGGCACACCGCGGTGACGGTCAGCTGGTGCGGACCCGCCGCCAAGGTCAGCGGCAGCCGGGCCCCGGTGAAGCAGCCGGGGTCGAGGTCGGTGCCGTCGAGCACGGCGCGGACGAGGTGATCCCCGATCAGGTCGACGTGCGTCTGGCCGGACTCCCGGGCCGTGAAGGTGATTGTGCTCGTCGAGACGAACTGCGTCTCCGGATCGGCGACGGTACGCCCGGACAGGTCGACCTCGACCGCGTACGCGGAGGTCTCGATCAGCCCGGCCCGGTGCCGGGCCTCGGCGCGGGTCAGGTTGTCGGGGAACATGCCGGAAATCTTTACACGCGGGTCACAAGCCCTCGACCGGCCTCCTCCTCGGCTCTCCTAGGCTGGGCCGATGGGCAAGAAGTCGAGGAAGAAGAAGGAGAAGGCGGGGAAGGCCGCGAAGGTCAAGGCCAAGGTCGGAAAGGTGCTCGCCGCGGTCAAGGCTGAGCCCGGACAGGACGTGGTCCCGCAGCCGCAGTCCGTAGCGGCTGTGGCGGACACGACCGCTGTCGACTTCTGGTTCGACCCGCTGTGCCCGTGGGCCTGGCTGACCTCCCGCTGGATCCTCGACGTGGAGACCGTCCGTCCGGTGAAGACGATCTTCCACGTGATGAGCCTGTCGGTGCTTAACTCTGGTCGCGACCTCGGCGAGAGCTACCAGCGCACCATGGACCAGGGCTGGGGGCCGGTCCGGGTAGCCCTGGCCGTCGGCGAGGAGTACGGGCAGGAGCAGCTCTCCGCCTTCTACACCGCGATCGGCACCCGGATCCACGAGGGCAAGCAGGGCCTGGGGCGGGACACGATCCTCGATGCGCTGGCCGACGTCGGGTTGCCGCCGGAACTGGCCGACCGGGCCGACACCGGAGACCACGACGACGCCCTCCGCGCCTCCCACCACGCCGGGATGGCGGCGGTCGGCGACGACGTCGGCACGCCGGTCATCCACGTCAACGGGGCCGCCATCTTCGGTCCGGTGCTCTCCCCCCGGCCGAAAGGCGAGGAGGCCGGCCGAGTCTTCGACGCGGTCGTGGCACTGACCTCCACCCCAAGCTTCTTCGAGCTCAAGCGCACCCGCAACGTGGGCCCGGTCTTCGACTGACCCCTCCTCGCTGAGCCGGGGACCGGCCGCCTACCCCACGTCGTCAACGGCCGCGGACGGCCGACGCCCGCAGGAACCCGTGCCAGGACTCGGCGTCGTCGAGGTCGGCGGCCAGCTCCAGCTGATCGGTGACCCGGCGCGCCGCGTTCCGAGTGGGGCCGTCCCAGCGACCGGTGAGCTCGACCGGATCGACCCACAGATAGGTCAGGATCGCCTGCACCGCTTGGACCTGGACCCGGGACCGGCTGCGGAAGGTGGACAGGTCAGGGCCGGACCGGCCGTTGTCGAGGTGGATGTGGTTGGCGTGCCGGTCGTCGTAGAGATAGGTGAGCACGTACGCGAACCGCAGGTGCAGGCCGGCCGCGAGGGCCCAGTAGGCCCGTCGGTTGGCTTCGACCTCGGCAGCCGGTGCGGCGCGCCACTGGTCGTAGCGGCAGGAGATGGCCCGGCCGTCGTCCAGCCGGACCCGGGCCAGGTCGAACGCCCGCCCGGAGTGGTGCCAGGAGTCACACTGGCCCCGGCCGTCGATCCAGCTGCCGTAGGTGTCCAGCCGGATCACGGACCGGCCGACGTCGGCCGCCAGCTCAGTGACCCACGCGTCCAGCTGCGCGGCGAACCCGGACTCGAACCAGAACGCCTGGCCGCGGCCGGTCGGCTCGTAGACCAGGGGCCGCCCGCCGAGGCTCTGTCGCCGCTCGAGCGTGTCGCGAGGAACGCAGTAGGCGTCGCTCTGGCCGAGCCCCGGGTCGGAGGGACTGCACGCGGCCAGTCCGGTCAGGCCGGTCGCTCCCACGGCCAACGCCCCGCCCAGCAGAGCGCGGCGACTGAGCGGCCGCGCCGCGGGAACCTCCGGCACGGGGGACAGCGTAGGGAGGTCGGCAAAGGAGGCCATCCTTCGACAGGCTCAGGGCACCGTCCTTAGACGAGCTCACGAGGCCTCTGCGATAGTGCAACCATGCGCGTACACATCGGCAGCGACCACGCCGGGTTCGACCTGAAGAAGTTCCTGGTGGCGGCCCTGCGCGAGGACGGGCATGACGTCGTCGACCACGGCCCGGAGGCGTACGACGCCGAGGACGACTACCCGGTGTACTGCATCCCGGCGGCCGAGGCGACGGTAGCCGATGCCGGCGCGCTCGGCGTGGTGATCGGCGGCTCCGGCAACGGCGAACAGATGGCGGCGAACAAGGTCAGAGGGGCGCGAGCCGCACTGGCCTACGACCAGGACACCGCCCGGCTCGGGCGCGAGCACAACGACGCCAACGTGATCAGCCTCGGCGCCCGGATGCACACCGAGGAGGAGGCGATCGAGCTGGTCCGGCTCTTCCTGGCCACCCCGTTCAGCGGCGACCCCCGGCACGCCCGCCGGATCCGGCTGATGGCCGAGTACGAGGAGCGGCGGGCCTGACCACCCAACCGGGTCGGAGAGCCGACCAGACGCCCTTCGACAGGCTCAGGGCGCAGGCTCGTTGACAGGTTCGGCGCATGCTCGCTGAGCCCGTCTCGCATGCTCGCTGAGCCCGTCGAAGCGTCTAGCTGCGGCTCGGCGTTCGACGCCCGTCGATCCGTGCCAGTAGCTCGTCGATCAGGTCGTCGGCGACCTGCTCGTCCAGCTCGTCGAAGAGATCGGGACCGAATCCGTCCCGCGCCAGCACCGCCCGGTCGAGGCTGAGCAGCTCCGGGGCGTCATCCCACTCGAGATCGCGCGACCAGAGGTCGCGGGAATTCTGTGGGTTCCCCGAAGACTGCGTTTCCCCGCCGTGCCTCCCCGGGGCCTGACCCCCAGGTGGCAACGCACCTGTCATGACTGACACGCTAGGGCAGATCGGCCGCCGCCCGCGGCGATCGCCACGAAGTGTTATCGCAAAGAAAAGGAGCTCGGGTGCCCGAGGGTCACACCCTGCACCGGCTGGCTCTGGATCTGACCGCGGCCTTCGGCGGCCGGATCGTTGCCGTGACCAGCCCGCAGGGCCGGTTCACCGACTCGGCGGCCGCGCTGGACCGGAGCCGGATGATCGAGGCGACGGCGCACGGCAAGCACCTGTTCTGCGAGTTCGCCGACGACCGCTTCCTGCACGTCCACCTCGGCCTGATCGGCAAGTTCACCATCGGACCGGAGGCGCCGGCCTGGGGTGAGGTCCGGGTCAGGATCGCAGCGGACGGTCAGGCCGCCGACCTGCGCGGACCCCAGCAGTGCGCAGTGGCGACCCGGGCCGAGATCGACGCCACCATCGCCCAGCTGGGCCCCGACCCGCTGCGGCCGGACGCCGACCCCGAGCTGGCCTGGCGCCGGATCCGCCGCGCGTCCCGCCCGATCGCCGCGCTGCTGATGGACCAGACGATCCTGTCCGGCGTCGGCAACGTCTACCGGGCCGAGGTGCTGTTCCGCAACCGCGTCGACCCGCACCGGCCGGGCAACCAGCTGAGCCGGCGCAGCTGGCTGGGCATCTGGAGCGACCTGGTCGAGCTGATGCCCGAAGGGGTGCGGGACAACCGCATCGACACCGTCCGTCCTGAGCACACGCCGGAGGCGATGGGCCGGCCGCCGCGGCGTGACGACCACGGCGGCGAGGTCTACGTCTACCGCCGGACCGGCATGCCGTGCTGGGTCTGCGGGTCCCGGGTGCGTACCGAGCTGCTCGCCGGGCGGAACCTGTTCTGGTGCGGCCGGTGCCAGCGCCGGGGCTGACCTACCGGCTGGGGCGGGGCGTGGTGGTGCTGCGACCCGATGGTTCGATCGAGGGGGTCCGGCCGGGATCGGGGTCACCGAGCTACCTGGTCGGCGGGGGTCGGGTGAAGGCCCTGGTCGGCGGGGTGGAGGTGGCCTGGCCGGAGCCGACGGTCGCGGTCGACGTCGACGAGGCCGAGTTCGGTTACCCCACGACGGATGGCCTCGGGCTCGTCGTCCGGCACTCCTTCAGCGCCGACTGGGGCTTGCGGATCGTCCTCGCCAACCACACCCTGGATCCGCTGACCGTCGTTGCCGAGCTGGCCTGGCTGCCGGCCGCCGACTGTCCCGCCTGGGCGCTGGGGGCGGGGGCGACCGGGGCGTACGCGGTCCCCGGTCCGGAGGGCCGCCGTCCGGTGCTCGGCGGCGAGCTGGTGCTCGGCACCTGCGACGCAGTCTCGGAGACCGGGATCGGGTTGGGACCGCTGGAGCTGGGTCCGCTGGAGCGGCGGGCGGTGCAGTGGCGTTGGGCCTGGTACGCGGGTCCGCGCAGCTTCAACCGGAACCGCTTCCCCAGCGTGCCGCGGGACCTGGTGGTACCGGAGCACGAGTCGGCGCAGATCGTCACCGACGAGGACACCGCCGTGGTGGCCCCGGGGGTGGACCTGGTACGGGTGGGACCACATCTGGAGCTCACCGCACCGGGCGGGCACCGGGTCCGGGTCGAGGTGCGTTCCCGCCGAGGCGTGACGGCCTATGACATGGAGTGGGTGGAACCGCTCGACGAGCAGTTGGCGGCGCTCGGCGACGGGCTGCTGGACGGGCCACGTACCCGGGCCGGTGTGGTCGTGCTGCCCGACGTGGACTCCGCCCTGGTGCTCCAGTCCCTGCTCGTACGCGGGCGGCTGGGAGACCCGGAGGAGGCTGACGAGGCGCTCGGCCTGTTCCTGGCCCGAGCGGCCGACTCGCCGGTCGGAGGCCCTCGCGGGGTCAGTCTGGCCTGCGGCGAGTTCGAGCGGACGGGCGAGGAGGACCTACTTGAGCAGGCGACCGGGCAGCTGCTCGGACTCGACCAGCCGATGGCAGGGCTCGGCCTGGCGGCGGCCCAGCTCTGCGTGGCCCGGCTGAGCCACGGCTGGTCGCCGGACCCGGTGCTGGCCCATCTGGGTCGCCTGACCGGGACGGCGGACGAGAACAGCCTCGACCGGGTCGCCGTCGACCTGGAGCTGCGGCTGACGGCGGCCCCGCGAGGGTCCGAGGACGACGCCGGCCGGCGTCGGTCGGTCGCCGCCGCGGTGGGCAGGATC
>DASQVF010000432.1:0-3273 GCA_035640915.1 Propionibacteriaceae bacterium | reverse complement strand
GAAGTCCAGGTAGCCGCCGGCGACCTTCTCGATCAGCTCGTCGGCGCCCACCTCGTCGGCACCGGCGTTGCGAGCGGCCTCGGCCCGGTCACCGGTCGCGAACACCAGCACCCGGGCTGTCTTGCCGGTGCCGTTGGGCAGGTTCACGGTGCCGCGGACCATCTGGTCCGCCTTCCGGGGGTCCACACCGAGCCGCATGGAGACGTCGACCGTCTCGTCGAACTTGGCTGCGGCATTGGCCTTGGCGAAGTCGAAGGCCTCAACCGGCGAGTAGAGCTTGTCCGCCTCGACCTTGCTGGCGACGGCGGCATAGGACTTGCTGCGCTTCATGGACTGGTTCCTTTCACCAGGTGTGGTGCGGGCCGCGCCGGCCCTCCCACGTCTTGTTGGATGGTTCTGCTAACCACAACCGGCGCGCACTCGGCCGGTATTCCACCGGGCGGCTATCAATCGGCGACGGTGACGCCCATGCTGCGGGCGGTCCCCTCGACGATCTTCATGGCTGCGTCGACACTGTTGGCGTTGAGGTCGGGCAGCTTGGTGGTGGCGATCTCGCGAACCTGGTCCCGGGTGATCCGGCCGACCTTGTCACGCTGCGGCACGCCGGAGCCCTTGGTCACGCCGGCCGCCTTCTTGATCAGCTCAGCGGCGGGCGGGGTCTTGGTGACGAAGGTGAACGACCGGTCCTCGTAGATGGTGATCTCGACCGGGATAACCGTGCCGCGCATGGACTCTGTCGCGGCGTTGTATGCCTTGACGAACTCCATGATGTTGACCCCGTGGGGACCGAGAGCGGTACCGACCGGCGGGGCGGGCGTGGCGGAGGCCGCGTTGAGGGCCACCTTGACCAGCGCAGCGACTTTCTTCTTGGCAGGCATGCGGGATGTGTTCCTTGTTCGTGGTGGGTGGGGCCGTCAGACCTTTTGGATCTGCGGGAAGGTCAGGTCGACCGGAGTCTCCCGGCCCAGGATCTCGACCAGCGCCTTGAGCCGCTGGTTGTTGACGTTGATCTCGGTGATCGTGGCGTGCACCCCGGCGAAGGGACCGTCGACCACCATCACCGAGTCACCGACGGCGAAGTCGGCCACCTCGACCTTCTTCTTACGCCGGGTGGGGCCCTCGCTGCCGGCGGTCGCGGCCGCGACCACCGCAGGCGCCAGCATCTTCTCCACCTCGTCGAGGCTGAGCGGCACCGGCGAGTTGGAGTGCCCGACGAAGCCGGTCACCGACGGGGTGTGGCGAACGGTCGACCAGGACTCGTCGGTCAGGTCCATCCGGACCAGCACGTAGCCCGGGAGGACCGTCCGCTTGACCTGCTTGCGCTGGCCGTTGCGGATCTCGGTGACCTCCTCGGTCGGCACGATGATCTCGTAGATGTAGTCCTCCATGTTGAGCGAGGACACCCGGTTCTCCAGGTTCTGCAGCACCCGGTTCTCCATGCCGGAGTAGGTGTGCACGACGTACCAGTCGCCCGGCTTGCTCCGCAGCTCGCTGCGGAAGGACTCCAGCGCGGTCTGTCCGGCGTCGCTCTCGCCCTCACCCTCGTCGTCCTCGTCCTCGGGCTCCTCGGCCTGGTCGGTGGCCGCTGTGGGTCCGAAGTCCAGGTCGAGATCGTCCTCGTCCTCGGTCGCCGTGTCGGTGTCGCCGCCGAAGTCGAGGTTGATGTCGACCTCGTCCTCCCGGGCGGTGTAGCTGCCCAGGTCGATGTCGAAGTCGTCGGTGGAGCTGCCCTCGACCGATCCGGTGTCGGCACTCTCGACCGGCTCCGCCCGGGACTGCGGGTCGTCGGCTGAGAAGTTGTCGGGCACGTTCGTATCTCCGTTACTTGGGTCTGGGAATTGGTTTTCAGCTGAAGATTCGGAAGATCGCGGCGCCGAAGCCCAGGTCGAGCAGGCTCACGTACGCGATCACGAACAGCACGAAAACCAACACCACGATGAAGTAGTTGATCAGCTGCTGGCCGGTCGGGTATACGACCTTGCGCAGCTCTCCGACGGACTGCCGGACGAACTTGACCGGCGTCGTCCGTTCCCGCTTGGCCGGCTGGTCCCGCTTGGCCGTGGCCGCGCTCTTCGGCGTACGGTCCGGAGCGCGCTTGGCGGCGGCCTTGCCACCGGCCGTGGTGGCGGCCACTCCGGCCGGCTCCAGGACCTTGGCCTCGTGGGAGTCCCCGTCCTCGCTCAGCTCCGCCGGCTCTCCGTCGGGGTCGCCGGACCCCCCCACGCCGGCGTTGCGCACGATCTCGTCGAAGTCGTCGACGGTGTCCGCGTCGTCTCGATGGTCCTCGGTCAGGTCGTCGGCGGTGAGCTCGTCCTCGGTGGGGTCGTCGTCGATGAGCTCGTCCTCGGGGTCGACCAGGTCGGGTCGTTCCGGCGACCCACCGACCTCGCCGGAGTCATTGGGCGCGCTGGCGGCGACCGCCTCGGTCGAGGAGCCGGTCCGCTCGTCGGCGGCATCCGACGGTCCGGTCGCACCCGACTCGTCGGCCGGCTCGACCTCGTCCTGCTTCGCCACGTTGACCTTTCCCGCTGATCGCCTTGCTGCTGCTCGTCTGTCCTGGCCCCGCAGGGCAAGAGGGACTTGAACCCCCAACCTTCGGTTTTGGAGACCGATGCTCTGCCAGTTGAGCTATTGCCCTTCCTTGCCACCGGCACCGCTCGTTTCAGGCCACCCACGTGGGCGCACGAAAATAACGGTGACTCAGCACCAAGTCCTCGATTGTACTGAGGTTTGTGACCAGAGTCGAACTCTCGACCCGAGCCCGGGGCTGAACCGGCGATGCTCGGCGAACTGCTGGCCGGCGCGCTGGCCGGGCTGGCCGTCGCCATGCCCGTCGGCGCCATCGGAGCGTACCTGCTGGGTCTGGCCGCCCGGGAACGGTTCGCCGTCGCCGCGGCGGCGGCGCTGGGCGTGGCGTCGGTCGACGGCGCGTACGCCCTGGCCGCCGCCCTTGGCGGGGCCGGGCTGCGAGCCGTCCTGCAGTCGGCCTCGACGGTGCTCAGCTGGCTGGCCGCCCTGGTTCTGGTCGTCCTAGCGATCCGCACCCTGCAGCAGGCGGTCCGCCGCTACCGGGCCGCGATCCCGGCGGTCGCCCGGGCCGGCGGGGCGGCGAGCGCGGGACGGGCGTACCTGGGGCTGGTCGGACTGACCGCCGTCAACCCGGCGACGGTCATCACCTTCTCCGCGGTCGTGCTCGGCCGCCCGGCGGGGAACGCCGGGCTGACCGGGCCGGCGGTGACGCTGTTCGCGGTGGGCGCGTTCGTCGCCTCCGCC
>DASQVF010000431.1:0-4755 GCA_035640915.1 Propionibacteriaceae bacterium | reverse complement strand
GGTCAGAGGATCGGCTTACCGCCGGTCACGGCGACCCGGGCGCCCGAGACGTAGCTGGCCTCGTCGGAGGCGAGCAGCACGTACACCGGGGCGAGCTCGGCCGGCTGGCCGACCCGGCCCATCGGCACCTGCTGGCCGAAGCTCTCCACCTTCTCCTCGGGCATGGTGGAGGGAATCAGCGGCGTCCAGACCGGACCCGGTGCGACGCTGTTGACCCGGATGCCCTGTTCGGCCAGGGACTGGGCCAGGGAGGCACACATGTTGGCGATGCCGGCCTTGGTGGCGGCGTAGGGCAACAGGCCGGGGCTCGGCATGTCGGAGTTCACCGAGCTGCTGCCGATGATCGACGCCCCGGACTTCATGTGCGGCACGGCGGCCTTGGTCAGATGGAAGAACGCCGACAGGTTGGTGGCGATCGTCTGATCCCACTCCTCGTCGGGGATGTCGGTGACGCTGTCCCGGTTCATCTGGAACGCCGCGTTGCTGACCAGCACGTCGACCTGGCCGAACTCGCGTACGGCGAGGTCGATGACCGAACGGCAGTGCGCCGGGTCCTGGAGGTCGCCGGGGCACAGCACCGCCTTCTGTCCTGCCTCCTCGACCCAGCGCTGGGTCTCCTTGGCGTCGTCGTGCTCGTTCAGGTAGCTGATCAGCACGTCGGCGCCCTCGCGGGCGTACGCGATGGCGACGGCGCGGCCGATCCCGCTGTCCGCACCGGTGATCACGGTCTTCTTCCCGGCCAGCCGGCCGGTGCCCCGGTAGCTCTGCTCACCGTGGTCGGGAGTGGGCGTCATCTCGCTGGTGACGCCGGGAGGGCTCTGCTGCTGTGGAGGCTGTGACATGCGGGGAAACTACCCGCGGGCGTGAGCCTCAACCGGTCCGGCGGTCCAGCGTGACGGTCCGCCACCGCGGGTCCAGCAGGTCGGTCGCGCGGGTGACCAGGAGCACCGATCGGGGGTCCTCGGCCAGCAGGCCGAGCAGCCGCTGTGCCGCCGCGGGGAAAGCAACGAGCCCGGCCGGATCAACCGGCCGGGCTCGAGCAGTACTGCTGATCAGGGACGAACGCCGCCCGCGGTCACATCACTGCGCCGACGGGTCAGCACCACGCCCAGGACGATCATGCCGATCCCCAGGAGGAGGTGCAGGATGTCGTCCGCCGTGTTCACCGGGATGAAGTTGGCCGCCGAGTCCTGGCCGACCAGCAGGCCGTACAGGAACAGCACCAGGTAGATCGCGCCGCCGAACACCAGGTAGGTCCGCGCTCCCGAGACCGACCGGGCCATTGCCAGACCGAGCACCCCGAACAGCAGGTGCACGATGTTGTGCAGGATCGAGACCTGGAACAGGCCCAGCAGCAGGGCCTCGGAGTCCGCCGAGGCGAACTCCAGCTGGCCGTAGTTCGTGGTGATTCCCGGGATGAACCCGAGCACTCCGATGAGCAGGAAGACGATCCCGACAGCGAGCGCCGCCTTCTGCACGTTCGTCCGCCCGGCGCTTCGGCCGGCCGTCTGATCTGCGCTGTACGCAGTCATTGTTGTTCCTTCCTTCTTCCTCTGGTTTTTCCTCGTTACTCGGTCAGGAGCCGAGCACGTCCTTCACCTTGGCCGTGACCTTCTCCACCGGGTTGGGGTTGGCCGTGGTCCCGTACAACCGGGGGTCGACCTTGACCGGTGGCGCCGGCATCGGAGCCGTGCTGGTCGGACCGTCGTGGTAGCTGAACTCGCCGTTGCCGTCCGGTGTCGGACCGGAGGCCCAGGACCCTTCCGAGGCGGCTGCGCCGTCGGAGAAGTTCAGGTACTGATAGGAGTAGTCGGTCGCCTCCTTCTTCTGCGGGAAGTTGCTGGGCACCGGCAGGTCCTCGTGCCCCTCCTCCCGCAGCTGGGCGGCGGCGGCGATCCACTGGTTCTGGTGCATGGTGTCGCGGGCCAGCAGGAACGACAGCAGGTCCCGCACCCCGTGGTCGTCGGTCATGTGGTAGAGCCGGGCCACCTGGAGCCGGCCCTGCATCTCGGCGTTGGCGTTGGCGGTGAAGTCGGCCAGCAGGTTTCCGCTGGAGGTGATGTAGCTGCCCTGCCATGGGTTGCCGTTGCTGTCCACCGCACGGGCGCCGGCTCCGGCCACGATGGCGTGCTGGACGTCGGTCTGACCCATCACCGCCGCCATCACGGGGTCCGACTTGACCGCCGACTCGGTGTCGGTGGCCGGGGCGTCCTCGAGCAGCTGGGCGATCATGATGGCCAGCATCTCGACGTGGCCGAACTCCTCGGCGCCGATGCCGAACAGCAGGTCCCGGTACTTGCCCGGCATCTTGGTGTTCCAGCCCTGGAAGCCGTACTGCATGGCCACGGTGATCTCACCGTACTGGCCGCCGAGCACCTCCTGCAGCTTGCGGGCGAACGCCGCGTCCGGCTTGCTCGGCTTGGACTTGAACTGCAGCTCCTGTTTGTGAAAGAACATGATCTCCTCTGTCGACGTCGGCCGGTGGCCGAGCTGGGGCGCGGCTGCGCCGAGGCGGACCCGCTGCTGGATCCGGAATGATCACTACCCGTCGCCTCTCGAGCGAAACGGTGATCGCGCCCGCCGCTGAGGACCTGCTGAGAACGTGGCGAGCGGGCCTGCGGTGGAGCGTCCGCGTAGGACAGAGATGGCCGGGCGGGGAGAAGCGTGTCAGTCGCCTGTCCTACGGTGACGCCATGACCGACATCCCCTGGGAACCGCCCTGGGCGGGAACTGAGACCGAGCACCTGGTCGGAGCGCTGGAACGCCTGCGCTGCACCTTCCGCTGGAAGGTCGACGACCTGGGCCGCGACGGGCTGCAGACCCATGTCGGCACGTCCGCCCTGACCCTCGGCGGTCTGCTGAAGCACTTGGCTCTGGTCGAGGACTACCAGTTCACCGTCAAGCTGGCCGGCGAGCCCCTTGGCGAACCGTGGAGAACCAAGCACGACGGGAGCGATGACTGGGAGTTCCGGTCCGCCCACCGGGACAACCCGGAGGAGCTCTACACGCTGTGGGACGGAGCGGTGGAGCGGTCCAGGGCTCGGCTCGGTGCGGCCCTTGCCGATGGAGGCCTCGGCCAGCTGGTTCACGTGACCGACCCAGCCGGCCGGCACGCCAGCCTGCGCCGACTGGTCTGCGACCTTGTCGAGGAGTACGGCCGGCACACCGGCCATGCCGACCTCCTCCGGGAGGCGGTCGACGGTCGGGTCGGTGAGGACCCCCCGGCCGGCTGGCGGCCCATCTCCGGCGATTTCGCCCTGCCGGCCGCCGGAGCTCCTGCCTAGCTGCTCCCGGGTCACCGGGTACGCCGTCGGCCCAGCCAGCCGTAGACCGCGACCGCCGGAGCCAGCACGCCGGCGGACACGACCAGGGCGGTACCCACCGACGCTCGGCTGGCCAGGGCGCCGAGCGGCGGCCCGCCGACGATCTGGCCCACCGCGTTCACCTGGCCGTTCATCGACAGCACGGTGGCCCGGATGTCGGAGGGCAGCTCGGAGTTCAGCCAGGTCGCCTCCACCGGCGCGGCCAGTGCGTACGCGGCTCCGCGGAGCCAGAACCCGGCCAGCACCAACCAGATCGAGCCCCCCAGCGCGACAGCCAGAACGCACAACACCTGCAGGGCAGCCAGCACGGCCAGCACCCACCCGGGATGGCGGGTGCCGATCGCCGCCGCCCCGCGCCGGTTGACCAGCAGCGAGGCGACCAGCGCGACGGTGCTGCCGACGAGGCTGAAGCCGGCGAACCACAGCCCGACGCTGTCCGTGCCGAACAGTGCGGGCAGCGGGAACTCCTCGAGGATGCGGACCAACCACAGCCGGTCGAACGCCTCGCTCGCCAGACCGGCGAGGACGGTGACCAGCAGCAGACCGCGAACCACCGGACGGACCGCCGCGAGCCGCAGACCGGCGCGGAAGGTGGTCGCCATGTGCCGGAAGGTCTCCCGCTGACCGAGCGGCGTCGCGGTGAAGTTCCGTTCCGGCATCTCCCGGAGCAACCAGAGCGTCAACGCCAGGAAGCCGAGACCGGAGATCACCATCGGCACGGCCAATCCCGCCAGGCTGAGCAGGCCGGCCGCCACGGTGCCGAGCAGCGTCGCGCCGAGATGGATCTGCTGCTCCCGGGCGAAGACGGCCGCGACCCGCTGCTCACCCACCTCGTCGGTGATCCAGGCCTGGGTCGCACCGGAGGTGAAGGTGGAGCCGATCCCCCACACCACCTGAGCCGCGAGAACGGTGACCAGCAGCGGCACCGCCTGCAGGAGCAGACCCAGACCGATCAGTCCGCACCCGATCAGCACCGAGGTCCGACGGCTGTGCAGGTCGGCAACGATGCCGGTCGGCACCTCGAAGAGCAGCCCGGTGATCTCCAGGACGGTGCCCACCAGCACCAGCTGGAACGGGGTCAGGCCGACCACCGTGGCCATGTAGACGAGGTTGACGGTGAAGCTCAGCGTGAAGCAGAAGGTGGAGACTCCGGTGAGCACGTAGAACGTCCGCTCGGCATTCCCCCGACCAGCGGGACGGAACGGCCTCGGCACGGTCGAACCGTACCGACCTACGGCCCCTTCAGCGAGCTCTCGGCCACCCCCAACGCAGCGACGCCGGCGCGTTCCGGGCCGCGTCGGTCGTTGACCAGGACGGCGACGGCCCGGCGGACCTGCGGGCTGAAGGCGGCGAAGCTGCGGAACCCGCCCGTGCCACCGTTGTGCCACCACATGTCTCCACCCCGTAGCCGGGTGCGGAACCAGCCGAGCCC
>DASQVF010000430.1:0-8556 GCA_035640915.1 Propionibacteriaceae bacterium | reverse complement strand
GCGTAGTCGGCGGCGACGGCCGCCATCTCGTCGTGCAGCCGCTCGATCCGCGCGGCCACCGTGGCCAGCTGAGACTCGATCCGAGCCAGGTCCTTGCGGGTCTGCCGGGCGGCCGCCGCGTCGGTGGGCGGCCGCTCGCTCGGGTCGCCGGGCGGGGCTTCGGTCTCCACCGCTCGGCGGCCGGCCAGGTACTGCTCGACACCGCCGGGAAGCAGCACGCAGGAGCCGTCGCCTCTCAGCGCGTAGGTGACGTCGCAGGTGCGCTCCAGGAAGTAGCGGTCGTGGGTGACCACCAGCAAGGTCCCGGGCCAGGAGTCGAGGTAGTCCTCCAGCACGGTCAGCGTGTCGATGTCCAGGTCGTTGGTCGGCTCGTCCAGCAGGAGCACGTTCGGCTCGCCGAGCAGCAGCCGCAGGAACTGCAGCCGCCGCCGCTCGCCGCCGGACAGGTCGTCCAGCCGGGTGGTCAGCCGCTCTCCGGTGAAGCCGAAGTCCTCCAGCAGCGCGCCGGCGCCGGCTTCCCGGCCGGTGGCCAGCCGGGTCTGGCGGCGGACCCGTTCCACCGACTCCAGCACCCGCTCCGCGCCGCGGAGCTCGGCCACGGTCTGGCTGAGATAGCCGATGTGCAGCGTTCGGCCGCGTTTCACCGTGCCGGAGTCCGGCGAGACCTCGCCGAGCAGCAGCCGGAGCAGGGTCGTCTTGCCGGAGCCGTTGACCCCGACGATGCCGATCCGCTGACCCGGCCCGATCGACCAGGTGAGGTCACGGAACAGCACCCGCCCTTCGACAGGCTCAGGGCGCATCTCGGAGGGCTCGGGGCTCATGCGGGCTGAGCTCGTCGAAGTCCGCCCCGGCTCGGGGCGCAACGTCAGATACACCCGGTTCAGGTCGAAGACGTCCTTGCCCAGCCGACGGGTGGCCAGCTGCTGCAGCTCCAGCCGGTCCCGCGGCGGCGGCTCGTCGGCGATGAGGGCGCTGGCCGCATCGATCCGGAACTTCGGCTTGCTGCTCCGGGCCGGTGGACCGCGGCGCAGCCAGGCCAGCTCCTTGCGCAGCAGGTTCCTCCGCCGGGCGGCCACGCCGGCCGCCTGCCGGGCACGCTCGGCCCGGGCCAGCACGTACGCCGCGTACCCGCCGTCATAGCCGTCCACGACGCCGTCGTGCACCTCCCAGATCCGGGTGCAGATCGCGTCCAGGAACCAGCGGTCGTGGCTGACCACCAGCAGGGCGCGATCGCGGCTGGGCCAGCGGCGCAGCTCGGCAGCGAGCCAGTCGACCGCCTCCACGTCGAGATGGTTGGTCGGCTCGTCCAGCACCAGCAGGTCATGGTCGGCGAGCAGCAGCTCGGCCAGCGCGGTCCTCCGTCGCTCGCCACCGCTGAGCCGGTGCAGCGGGGTGTCGAGCTCGATGCCGCCGAGGAGGTGTTCCACCACCGTCCGGGTGTGGGCCTGGGCCGCCCACACGTGGTCGGGCTCTCCGTCCACGATGGCGTCCCGGACGGTCGCGGCCGTGTCGGCGTCCTCGGCCTGCCGCAGGTAGCCGATGGACGTCGCGCCGGTCCGCACCACCCGACCGGAGTCGGGCTCCCGTACGCCGGTCAGCACCTCGAGCAGCGTGGTCTTGCCGTCGCCGTTGCGGCCGACGACCCCGACCACGTCGCCCGGCCCGAGGCCGAGACTGACCTCGTCGAGGAGCGTCCGAGTCCCGAAGGCGACCGAGATCCGCTCGGCGTTGACGAGGTTGGCCATGGCCGGGCCAGCCTAGTCAGGCGCTTGTCGGGAGGACCGGTCCGGCCGGTCCAGCTCGAACTGCAGCCCACCCCACGCCACCCGGTCACTAGCCGAGCCGACGTGGGGAGTGGCGAACCAGCCGGCGTACTGGGCGATCTCATCGAGCCGCCACTCCACGTCGAACAGTTCCACCATGGCCCAGTCGGGCTCGACCAGATCCGCATAGCCGGACTCCACCAACGGGCTCAGATCCCGTTCTCGGGGCGAGCTGGACAGGCTCTCCCAATCGACCAGCAGGATGCCGTCGACGGTGCGCAGCTGGTTGCGGGTGTGGGGTTCGCCATGGGTGGCCACCCACGGGCGCTCGTGCGCCTGCTCGGTCAGGGTCCAGTAGCGCGCGGTCCAGCCGTCGATCGCCGTCAGCCGGTCCGTCAGAGCCCGGCGGGCCGCCTCGCCGTAAGGTCCGGTCCGCCACGGTTCGGCCAGCCGAGACCGGAGCTCGGCGGCGAAGTCGGGGCCGACACGTGGCCGCCACTGGGGAATCTCCGGCGGCGGGTCGGCGGTGTGCAGCCGGGCCAGCATCGCCGCGTTGTCGGTGGCCAGATCCGCGTCGGTGATCGCTCCGTCACCGACTACGGTGCCCTCCCGCCAAGGCGTACAGCTCATCACACCGCCGGCGAGAGGAACGGTGTATCGACCGTCCGGGGTCGACCGCGACGCTAGGACGAACTCCAGCCCGGAGCCGGCCAGGACCGCAGCACCGGCGTAGGCAGCCTCGAGCGACGCGGCCGAGTGCCGCGTCCCGAGCTGGTCGAGCGTGACGAACAAGTGGCGTAGGCCGGCCACCGAGGCCGCCCAGTGGTGCGCACCGAAGCCGATCGGCAGGTGCTCCACCGCATCGACCTCGACCGACCAGCACCGACGCACGAGCTCCAGGACGTCGGAGTCACCGACTCCGGTCGGCGGCTCGCGCACGATCTGTCGCCAGCGGGTCAGCGCCCGCGCATCGCCTGTCGCGCGCCCTTGACCTGGCGCGGGTTGGTCGGCATCGGGCCCTTGGGGACCGGGATGGACGGCCGCACGGCGTCCAGCGCCCGCAGCCGCTGCTTGATGTCGGTCACCTGGTTGGCCTGCAGTGTCTTGGGCAGCTTGCGAATGTGGTCGGCCAGCTTGTCCAGTGGCACCTGGCCGGACTTGTCGCCCATCACGATGGTGGTCACCGGCACCCCGTACGCGACCCGCTCGTGCTTCTTGACCTCGCTGGCCAGCAGCGCCTTGACCCGGCCCGGCTCGCCTTCGCCGATCAGCACCAGGCCGCCCGGGCCGAGGGTGCGGTGCACCACGTCCTGGCTGCGATTGGCCGCGATCACCGGGGCCGAGATCCACTTCTTCGGCAGCATGGACAGCGCCACCTCGGCCGACCCCGCCTGACCGGCGTACCGCTTGTAGGTCGCCGCCTTGGCCCGGCGGACCAGCACGATCATCGGCAGCAGGATCGCGACGCCGAGGCCCACGAAGATCAGGTTCAGCACCTGGTCGGTGAGCAGGCCGATGATGACGGCTGCAGCGAGCGGAAGCAGGAACGCGGCCAGCAGCAGATACGGCAGGGCCCGGTCGTGCTCGTGGGTGACCTGGTAGGCCCGCTTGATCTGCCGCATCCGGCCCATGTCGGCCGGGTCGTTGCTCGCCCTCTTGCGGGCCTTCTCCGCCTTCTTGGCCTCGCGGGCCGCCTTGGCCTGCGCCCGTGCGTTCGCCGGGGCCGCCGTCGACCCGGACTTCCGGTCAGCCATTCCGTTCACTCCCACTGACGAGCTCGAGGTCTGGTAGGTCGCGGTTCGCCAGCGCGTCCCGGTAGAGCCGGCCCGCCCGGTAGGAGGACCGGACCAGCGGCCCGCTGAGCACGCCGGCGAAGCCCAGGGTCCGGGCCTCCTCCGCCAGCTCGACGAACTCCTCCGGCCGGACCCACCGATCCACCGGGTGGTGCCGCGGCGAGGGCCGCAGGTACTGGGTGATGGTCAGGATCTCGGTCCCGGCGTCGTGCAGGTCCCGCATCGCCGCCGATATCTCGGGCCGGGTCTCGCCCATGCCGAGGATCAGGTTCGACTTGGTCACCAGCCCGGCGCTCCGGGAGGCCCGGAGCACGTCCAGCGAGCGCTCGTAGCGGAACCCCGGCCGGATCCGGCGGAAGATCCGTGGCACCGTCTCAACGTTGTGCGCGAAGACCTCCGGCGCCGCCGCGAACAGCTGGCCCAGCAGGTCCAGGTTGCCGGAGAAGTCCGGGGCCAGCATCTCCACTCCGGTGTCGGGGTTGAGCCGGTGCACCTCCCGGATCGTCTCGGCGTACAGCCAGGCGCCCTCGTCGGCCAGGTCGTCCCGGCACACGCCGGTCACCGTCGCGTACCGCAGCTGCATCTTCTGCACCGACTCGGCCACGCGGAGCGGCTCCCCGGCGTCGAAGTCGGCCGGCTTGCCGGTGTCGATCTGGCAGAAGTCGCAGCGCCGGGTGCACTGGTCGCCGCCGATCAGGAACGTCGCCTCGCGGTCCTCCCAGCACTCGAAGATGTTGGGACAGCCGGCCTCCTGGCAAACCGTGTGCAGGTCCTCGGACTTCACCAGCGACTGCAGCGCGCGGTACTCCGGACCCATCCGGGCCGTCGTCTTGATCCAGGACGGCTTCTTCTCGATGGGGACGCTCGCGTTGCGGACTTCCACGCGCAACAGCTTGCGACCTTCTGGCGCGATGGTCACCCGCCAAGCCTACTTGGGCAAGCTGCGAGCATCGGAATCGCGCGCCGCCGAGCGGAGGAGGAGGGAGTCGAGGCGCTCTTTCCTCGGCGAGCGACGACGACGTCGGCGGATCAGAGCGCGATGTGCGAGCAGCAGGACCAAACCAGCTCAGCTCACATCGCGGCGGCGGAAGATCACTGCCGTCACGACGATCACCACGGCGAGCAGGACAGCCCAGTAGGCCAGGCCGTGGGTCAGGCTGATCGTCTGCTGGAGGTAGTCGATGCTCATGCCCTCGGGACCGACCGTGCGGGTCGGCACGAAGTACTGGTGGCTTCCGTTCACCACGGCGGCGAGGTTCCCCTCGGGAGTCCACGGCGTGAGCCGCTGGGCCCAGGCGGACTCGGACAGGATCGCGTTGCGGACGAACCAGACGAACAGATAGCCGAGCAGCGCCCCGATCGCCGCCGCGGTGTGCCGGCCGATCGTGCCGATGCAGAACCCGATCACGGCCAGGGCGACCGCCACCAGGACCCCCCGACCGAGCATGCCCAGCTCGACGCCGAGCCCGGCCACCGGAATCTGGTAGGTCCGCGCCAGCACCACCGCGACAGCGAGGGCCGAACCGGTCGCCAACGCACTTCCCAGCGCGCTGAAGCCGGCGATGGTGACCAGCTTGCTGGCGAACACGCGGCCGCGCCGGGGGAGGAAGCTGAGCCAGTTGCCGATCGAGCCGCTGCTGTACTCGGCGCCGATGAAGCTACCGGCGACCATCAGCGCGGTGAGGGCCGTCAGGTAGATCGACACCTGCAGCGACTCCGCGGTCACCTCCGCGAACGGCCGGTTGAAGGAGAACTCGCTGAGCTGGGGCTCGGGGTAACGGCAGTCGGGCGGGTTGCCGGCGTTGTCGCAGGTGCGCTCGTTCTCCTCCCAGAACCGCCGGGCCTCCTGGTACTGCGCCTGGCTCGACGCCTGCTCCGCCGCGGTCGGCGGCCGCAGCGACGCGTTCACCGCGAACTGGAAGGCGCCGATCGCCAGCAGGACGATCACCAGGGCGATCCAGGTGAACCGGCGGCTGAGCAGCCGGTTGCTCTCGGCCGCGACCAACCGCAGCAGACTGCCGCTCCGCCGGGGCGATGGGTCGAGCGTGAGCTCGGTGTCCCGGTTCGCCAAGGCCGTCACGGGGCGCCCCAGTCCGGCGGAGCCGGCGGCCGCGGACGCGACGGCCGGGCCGTCCCCGCTCCGAGGTGCTCGTCGGCGGTGAGCTCCAGGAAGACCGACTCCAGGTCCCGCCGGACCGGAACCAGCTCGCGGACGTAGAGACGCTGTGCGGCCAGGTTCCGGGTGATCTCGGCCGGGTCGAGCACGCCGCGGTCGACCCCGACATGCAGCTCCCGGCCCGACCGCTCGACCACGAACCCGGCCGACTCCAGCAGCTCCGCGGCCCGGGTCGGATCATCGACCCGGACCCGGGCGTACTCCTCGCCCGCCGCGCGCAGGATGTCCGACACCCGGCCCTCGGCCAGCATCCGGCCCCGGCCGATGATCGACACCGTGTCGGCGATCTGCTGCACCTCGCTCAGGATGTGGCTGGACACCAGCACCGTCTTGCCCCGGTCGGCCAGGCTGCGCATGGTGGCCCGGATCTCGTGGATGCCGGCCGGGTCGAGCCCGTTGGTCGGCTCGTCGAAGATCAGCAGGCTGGGATCTTTGAGCAGGGTCGCGGCGATGGCCAGTCGCTGCTTCATCCCGAGGGAGTAGGCGCGGAACTTGTCGTCGGCTCGTTCGGCCAGCCCGACCTCCTCCAGCACCACGTTCACCTGGCGTCGCGGGGACCCGATCGCGGTGGCCAGCAGGTTCAGGTTCTTGCGGCCGGAGAAGTTCGGGAAGAACCGGGGCTGCTCGACGATCGCCCCGACCTGGTCGATGACCCGGTCCAGATGCAGCGGGACCTCGTGGTCGAAGATCCGGATGTAGCCCGAGTCGGCGGCGATCAGCCCCAGCAGCATCCGGATCGTCGTGGTCTTCCCCGAGCCGTTGGGTCCCAGGAAGCCGTGCACGCCGCCCAGGGGAACCCGCAGGTCGAGCCCGTCGACCGCCGCCCGCCGGCCTCCCCGGGCCCGGTAAACCTTGCGCAGGTTGTACGCCTCGATCGCGTAGTCGGCGAAGCTCTCGACCACGACGGACCCGCGCGCCGCGGCGAGCGTCATCAGCCCGTCGCGCTCAGCTCAGGGCGCAGCCCGAGGTCGGGGGACTGGGCGTACGGCGAGAAGGTGAGCAGCTCGGTGAGGTGGGGGACCAGGGCGCCGGCCACCTCGGCGACGGCGACCGGACGGCCGAGCTCGGCGGCCATGGAGGTGACACCGACCCCGACGAGCCCGCACGGGATGATGGTCCCGTACGCGGTGAGGTCCGGGTCGACGTTGATGGCGAAGCCGTGCATGGTGGTGCCCGCGGCGACACGGACGCCGATCGCTGCGATCTTGCGCTCCGGTCGGTCACCGTCGGCGGCAAGCCACACGCCGGACCGCCCGCGGACCCGGCCGGTCGCCAGCCCGTAGCCGGCGAACAGGCCGATGATCGCCTCCTCGAGCCGGCGCACGTAGTCCACGACGCCGACGGCCTCGGGCAGCCGCACGATCGGGTAGCCGACCAGCTGGCCAGGGCCGTGCCAGGTGATCTTGCCCCCGCGGTCGACGTCGATCACCGGCGTGCCGTCGCGCGGCCGCTCGTGCGGCTCGGTGCGCTTGCCCGCGGTGTAGACGCTGGTGTGCTCGAGCAGCAGCAGGGTGTCGGGGCGGAGACCGGCGGCCACCTCGGCGTGCATGTCGCGCTGCCGCTGCCAGGTCCCGGCGTAGTCCACGGGACCCTGCGGCAGCAGGTCGAGCACGTCCAGTCCCATGCGCGGGAGTCTAGTGCGGGGCACTGGTGCCGGTCCGAAGTCAGTCCTTGCTGAGCGCGGCGGCGACGGTGCTGGTCACGTCGGGCGCCCCGAAGACGAAGCCGTGCTCGGTGAGCCGCCGGGGCACCACGTACATGTCACCGACCAGCTGCTCGGCCAACTCCCCGAGCGCGGTGCGCAGCACCCTCTTAGGTGCGACCAGGAACCGGGGTCGGCCCAGCGCCCGGGCCAGCGCGTCGGTGAACTCGGCGTTGGTGGTCGGCTCGAGGATGGTCAAGTTGTACGGTCCCGCCGCGTGGGGAGTGTCGGCGGCCCACTGCACCGCGCCCAGCCAGTCGGACAGGGCGATGATCGGCATCCGCTGCCGGCCGTTGCCCAGCGTGGCGCCCAGACCGGCCGACCAGGCCAGCTTCATCGGGACGAAGCTGCCCCCACTGTGGTCCAGCACCGGGCTGGTCCGCAGGGCGACCACCCGTACACCGGCCTCGGCGGCCGGGTACGCCGCCTCCTCCCACTTGACCGTCACCTGGGCCAGGAAGTCGGCGCCGGCGGGGGAGTCCTCGGTGTAGGGCTCGTTCCTCGAGGTGGTGCCGTAGTGGGCGATCCCGCTCATGCCGAGGAAGACCGGGCTGGGGCCGTAGGCGGCTCGCTCCGCCAGCGCCCGGGCCAGGGTGCCGGTCGTGGCGACCCGGGAGGACAGGATCTGCTCGCGTCGCTGAGTGGTCCACGGCCACATGGCCACGGCGACGCCGGCCAGGTTGGCCACCGCGTCGACGCCCTCGAAGGCGGCCGCGTCGACCGTCCCCGCGTACGGGTCCCAGCGGAACTCGGTGCGGGCGGCCGGCTCCCGGCGGACCAGGCGAACCACCTCGTGGCCCTCACTGGCCAGCCGGACCCGGAGCGCGTTGCCCAGGAACCCCGACGCTCCTGCCAGCAGCCACCTCATGAGCCTTCGATCCCCTCATCCATCCGAAGAACTGGTCCCAGACGACATCCGTGACGGAGAATCGGCCGCCTGTGACCGGTCTTTCTGGGAAGCGGGCCCCGTCAGATGCCGAGTTCGGAGCCGAAGTCGCCCTCCTCCAACCGCGCCTTGAGGGTGCTGAGGAAGCGGGCGGCGTCGGCGCCGTCGACCAGCCGGTGGTCGTAGGACATCGAGAGGTACATCATGTCCCGCACCGCGATGACGTCGCCGAGGTT
>DASQVF010000429.1:0-3755 GCA_035640915.1 Propionibacteriaceae bacterium | reverse complement strand
CGCAGTGCACGAACAACTTCACCGGCTTCGTCTGCACCCCGATCACCCTCGCCGAGGTCGAGTTCCACGCCGAGATCGACCTGCCGGACGAGACCCGGGTCGTCGACGGCACCTACGAGTCCACCCACGACTACCGGCTCGAGGCGCTGCTCGAGGTCCCGCCGGCCAGCGCCGACGCCGGCCTGAAGGCGCTGAACGAGACCTTCGGGCCCTGCCTGCGGGACCAGCCGTCGCCGTTGAACACCGAGGGCGTCGAAAGGCTCTGCACCATGGCCACGGTGGATGCGATCACGGGGTCCGGGGACCCCGCCAGCCGCCTCTACGTCGTCGGCACCGGCCTCCGCAAGGACGGCAGCCGGCCCGTCTTCATGACGATCCGCTCACGGTAGAGCGCCCGTCCCCCTGCTGGATCCCTCGCCGGGGACGGATCACCGGGCTCGCTCTAATGTGCTGGCGCTCCACCGCCGCCATTGGGGCCAGCGGGCCTAAACCGTCGGCACTGGGCCACGAGGCGGCAGGTTGTGGCCCGGACCGGCCAGAGCGGGTCGCGAGCGTGTTTCGGTGCAGGTTGATGCAGATCTGCGGCCGGGAAAGTGCAGCAGGCTGCAGCGGGATGGGACGGCAGGCCGGCGATCGGCTAGCGAGCGGCGGTGCCCTCGACGTAGTCGTCGTCGTGGGACTTGACCCACGACATGAGCTCGCGGAGCTGGTGGCCGACGGCTTCGATGGGATGCTTCTCGCCGGCCTCACGGAGGGCGGCGAACTCCGGCGCGCCGGCGTCCTGGTCGTCTATGAACCGCTTGGCGAAGGCCCCGCTCTGCACGTCGGCGAGGACCGCCCTCATGTTCTCCTTCACGTGGGCGTCGATCACCCGCGGACCGGAGACGTAGTCGCCGTACTCGGCGGTGTCGGAGACGCTCCAGCGCTGCTTGGCGATGCCGCCCTCGTACATCAGGTCGACGATCAGCTTCAGCTCGTGGAGGCACTCGAAGTAGGCGACCTCGGGCTGGTAGCCCGCCTCGGTCAGGGTCTCGAAGCCGGCCATCACCAGCGCGCTGGCCCCGCCGCACAGCACGGCCTGCTCACCGAACAGGTCGGTCTCGGTCTCCTCGGTGAAGGTGGTCTTGATCCCGCCGGCCCGCAGTCCCCCGATGGCCTTGGCGTAGGACAGAGCGAGGTCCCAGGCCTTGCCGCTGGCGTCCTGCTCGACCGCGACCAGCACCGGCACGCCGCGGCCCTCGGCGTACTCCCGGCGGACCAGGTGCCCCGGCCCCTTGGGGGCCACGAGGGCCACGTCGACGCCCTCCGGCGGGGTGATGTAGCGGTAGCGGATATTGAACCCGTGGGCGAAGAACAGCGCGTCGCCCGCGACCAGGTTCGGCTCGATCGCCTCGGCGTACAGCTTGCGCTGGGCCGGATCCGGGACCAGGACCATGATCAGGTCGGCCTCCTCGCACGCCTCGTACGGGGTGAGCACCCGCAGACCCTGCGCCTCCGCCTTGGCCCGGCTGCGGCTGTCCTCCGGCAGCCCGACGCGTACGTCGACCCCGGAGTCGCGCAGCGACAGGGCGTGGGCGTGACCCTGGCTACCGAACCCGAGGACGGCGACGTTGCGCCCCTGGATCAGCGACAGGTCGGCGTCGGAGTCGTAGAACATCTGAGCGGGCACGGCGATCTTCTTCCTGGGCGTGGTTGAGGCGATGCGGGGTCAGGTTAGCGGGCGACGGCCTTGAGCCGCTCGCCGCGTTGAGCACGGTCGGTGAGTGAACGGTTGCCGCGGCCGAGGGCGACGAGTCCGGACTGGACCAGCTCGCGGATGCCGTACGGCTCGAACAGGTCGAGCAGGGCGGCGAGCTTGGCCGGGCTGCCGGTGGCCTCGACGGTGATCACGTCTGCGGTCAGGTCGACGGCCTTGGCCCCGAACAGGCCGATGATCTCGATCAGCTGGCCGCGGGTCTCGGCGGTGGCCTTGACCTTGACCAGGATCAGCTCGCGCCGGACCGCGGAGTTGGGGTCCAGCTCGACGATCTTGAGCACCTCGATCAGCTTGTTGAGCTGCTTGGTGATCTGTTCCAGGACGATGTCGTCCACGTTGACCTGGAGCGTGATCCGGGACATCTCCGGCGACTCGGTGGGTCCGACGGCCAGCGACTCGATGTTGTAGCCGCGACGGGAGATCAGGCCGGCGACCCGGGCCAGGACGCCGGGCTTGTTCTGGACCAGGACGCTGAGGGTGTGGGCGCCAGGGGCAGCGGTGGCGGTAGCGGCACTCATAGCTTCTCCTCGTCCCAGGCCGGGGCCATGTCCCGGGCCACCTTGATCTCGTCGTTGCTGGTGCCGGCGGCGACCATCGGCCAGACCATCGCGTCCTTGTGGACCACGAACTCCACCACGACCGGCACGTCGTTGATCGACAGCGCCTTCTCGATCACCGGGTCCACGTCCTCGGGGTGCTCGGCCCGCAGCCCGACGCAGCCCATCGCCTCGGCCAGCTTGCCGAAGTCCGGGATCCGGTGGGTCTTCAGGTCGGTGTTGGAGTAGCGGCTGCCGTAGAACAGGGTCTGCCACTGCCGCACCATGCCCAGGCTCTGGTTGTTGATCACCGCGATCTTGACCGGGATGCCCTCCAGCGCGCAGGTGACCAGCTCCTGGTTGGTCATCTGGAAGCAGCCGTCGCCGTCGATCCCCCAGACCACGGAATCGGGCCGCCCGACCTTGGCACCCATGGCCGCGGGCACGCAGTAGCCCATGGTGCCCAGCCCGCCCGAGTTGAGCCAGCGGCCGGGCAGCTCCCAGGGCAGGAAGTGCGAGGCCCACATCTGGTGCTGTCCGACGCCGGAGGCGTAGTAGGCGTCCGGCCCGGTGATCTCGCCGATCCGCTTGATCACGTGCTGGGGCGAGAGGCTGCCGTCGTCGGGCAGGTCGTAGCCCGTCGGGTAGCGACGCTTGAGGTCGGCCAGGTAGCGGGCCCACTCCCCGATGTCGAGACTGTCCTCGGCACCGCGGAGCAGCGAGATCAGCTCGGCGATCACGTCCTTGGCGTCGCCCACGATCGGCACGTCGGCCACCCGGTTCTTGGAGATCTCGGCCGGGTCGATGTCGGCGTGGATGATCTTGGCCAGCGGGGCGAAGGTGGACAGCTGGCCGGTCACCCGGTCGTCGAACCGGGTGCCCAGGGCGATCAGCAGGTCGCTGCGCTGCAGGGCCCCGACCGCCGCCACCGTGCCGTGCATACCGGGCATCCCCATGTTCTGCGGGTGCGAGTCGGGGAACACACCGCGGGCCATCAACGTCGTGACGACCGGGATGCCGGTCAGCTCGGCGAGCTCCTTGAGCTCGGCCCAGGCGCGGGCCTTGAGCACCCCGCCGCCCACGTAGAGCACCGGACGGCGGGCCTGCAGGATCAGCTTGCCGGCCTCGCGGACCTGCTTGCCGTGCGGCTTGACGATCGGGTGGTAGCCCGGCAGGTCGAGGCTGCGCGGCCAGTCGAAGCGGGTCCGGCTCTGCAGCGCGTCCTTGGTGATGTCGACGAGAACCGGCCCGGGCCGGCCGGTGCCGGCGATGTGGAACGCCGAGGCGACCGCCGGCGCGATGTCCTCGGGTTCGGTGACCAGGAAGCTGTGCTTGGTGATCGGCATGGTGATGCCGCGGATGTCGGCCTCCTGGAAGGCGTCGGTGCCGATGGCGGCGCTGCCGACCTGCCCGGTGATGGCCACGATCGGCACCGAGTCCATGTGCGCGTCGGCGATCGGCGT
>DASQVF010000428.1:0-7442 GCA_035640915.1 Propionibacteriaceae bacterium | reverse complement strand
TGTTCCCGCTTCCTCGCCTCCACCCGTCACCGCCTCATCGCCCCCTCGCGACCCCACCCACCTCGCCCCACGCCCACCCCGCCCTCCCTGATTTCCTGCCCCGCGTTTCACCACCTCTCGGCGTGTCGCGGCATTTTCTGGCGACTGACGTCACAGATCCAGGGCGATCCCCGTGGTGTCCCTCGTGGAGATAAAGGCCGTTGCCCGCTGGGCGGAGGAAGGCACCTGAGGAAGTGACCCGAGTGCTCCTCCATAGGGGCGACACGCCGCGTTGACGTGAAACGCGGGTCAGGAAATCAGGTCGAGGGCGGTGTGGCTGAGGCGCCGCGGTCAGCGGGCGATCATGCCGGCGGAGAGGTCGATATCCGCCCCGCACAGTCCCGGCATCTGCAGCATCGCGACCACGGCGGCGCCCACCTCCTCTTCGGTGACCATGCGCTGCAGGGCCGCTCGGGAGACAAACTCCCGCTCAGCGTCGGCCGGCGTGGTGCCGGTGCGCTCGGCCTCACGGGCGAAGTTCCGCTCCATCCGCGGACCCTTGACCGGGCCGGGTGAGAGGGAGTTGACGATCACCCCGAGCGGGCCGACCTCGTGCGCCAGGGTCGCGGTCAGTCCGATCACCGCCATCTTCGACGCGGTGTAGGGGGTGCGCCGGGCCAGCGGTCGCTTGCCGCTCACCGAGGCCAGGTTGATCACGTCACCGGCGCCGCGCGCGATCATGGCCGGGAGGAACGCCCGGCACATCAGGAACACCCCGCGGACGTTGGCGGCGAACACGTCGTCCCACTCGTCGACCGATATGTCCACCAGCGGGGCGACCGGGCCGGCGACGCCGGCGTTGTTGACCAGGATCGAGATGTCCTCGTCCACAAGCCGCTCGCCGAGGTCGGCGACCGAGGTCTCGTCGGCGGCGTCACAGACCTCGGCCCGGGCGGCCGGACCGACTTCGGCGGCCACCGCGGCCAGCTTCTTGGGACCGCGGCCGACCAGGACGGTCCTCGCTCCCTCCGCGGCCAGGGCGTGGGCGATGGCCCGGCCCAGGCCGTTGCCGGCGCCGGTGACCAGCGCGGTCCGCCCCTTCATGCGCCCTGAGCCTGTCGAAGGGCCGGGTGGCGCGCTTCGACAAGCTCAGCGCGCATCCGAGGCTGAGGGCACATCAACGGGCATCAGCGGACATGCTGGCCGGCGCCCAGGGCAGCGGCGCGCCGGCGTACTTGTGCGCCCGCACGTCACCGGACCTGGCGTGCCCCTCGAACAGCTCCACCCGGGCCGCCCGCCCGCACAGCTCCCCCAGCCAGGCGCTGGCCGCCGGGTCGGTGACCTCCTGGTAGGTGACGGTCTTGAGGTACTTGCCCACCCACAGCCCACCGGTGTACGTCGCCGCCTTCCGCGTCGGCAGGGTGTGGTTGGTGCCGATCACCTTGTCGCCGTAGGAGACGCAGGTGCCCTCACCGAGGAAGATCGCCCCGTAGTTGCGCATCTTGTCGAGGGCCTCCCGCGGGTGGCGGGTCAGGATCTGGACGTGCTCGGAGGCGTAGGAGTCGGCGAGCGCGTACGCGCCGTCGAGCGTCTCCACCACCGCGACCTCGCCATGGTCCCGCCACGCCGGACCGGCGAAGTCGGCAGTCGGCATGTCGACCAGGATCTCCTCCACCAGCTCGATCACCCGCCGGGCCAGGGCCTCGGAGGTGGTGATCAGGACAGCCGGCGAGTCGGGGCCGTGCTCCGCCTGGCTGAGCAGGTCGACCGCCACCACGAACGGGTCGGCCGCGTCGTCGGCCACGATCAGCGTCTCGGTCGGGCCGGCGAACAGGTCGATGCCCACCTCCCCGTACAGCTGCCGCTTCGCCTCGGCGACGTACGCGTTGCCCGGCCCGGTCAGCAGGTCCACCTTGCCGATCGTCTCGGTGCCGATGGCCATCGCGGCCACCGCCTGGGTGCCACCCAGCAGGTAGATCTGGTCGGCCCCGGCCAGGTGCAGCGCAGCCACCGTGGCCGCGGGGATCTCTCCCCGGATCGGCGGCGTGCAGGCGGTCACCCGCTCCACCCCGGCCACCTTCGCGGTGACCACGGTCATGTGGGCCGAGGCGGTCAGCGGGTAACGGCCGCCCGGCACGTACGCCCCGGCAGCCGCCACCGGGATGTTGCGCTGCCCGAGGTGCACCCCGGGTGACAGCTCGACCTCGAAGTCGGCGAGCGAGTCGCGCTGGTGCTGCGCGAAGGTGCGGACCCGGTCCTGCACCGTGAGGATGTCCTCGATCGCCTGGGCCGGCACCCGGCCGACGATCTCGTCGATCTGCTCCGGCGATAGCTGGAAGCTGTCCGGCGACCAGCGGTCGAACTTCTCGGAGTACTCCCGCACCGCCGCGTCACCCCGCCGGCGGACCTCGGCGATCACCTCGGTCACGGTCTCCTTGACGCCGGCCAATCGGGTGTCGTCGATCTCCTTGGCGGCGCTGGACTTCAGGTAGGTGGGCACGTCACTCCTCGTTGTCGTCCTTTTCGGGGGTTCGAAGGGGGTCGTCCCCCTCGGAACGAAGGGCTGCGTAGAGCTCGGGTCGCAGGTCACCGAAGGCGTCGTTGTGCGGACCAAGCCATTTGTCATCGGTCTGCTCGGGGTCGATGGTGGCGAAGACCACGTCCGGCTCCCCGACCGCCGCTTGCGCCAGCAGGTAGCCGGTGTGGTCGCAGATCACACTGCCACCGGTCCAGGCCTCGCCACGGTCGCTACCGCAGCGGTCGGCGATGGCGACGAAGACCTTGTTCTGACTGGCCGCCGCTTGGGCCTTGGCGACCTCGACCGGCCGCTCCCCCGCCGGCTTGCCCAGCAACGGCCAGTTGGCCGGGGCCACCAGGACCTGGGCGCCCTCGCGGGCGAGCCGACGTGTGACCTCGGGGAACTCGAGGTCGTAGCAGATCGCCACGCCGATCCGGCCGACGCTCGTCGCCACCACCGGCGGCGGCTCGTCGCCCGGGGTGAACAGGTCCTTCTCGCGTCCCCACAGGTGGGTCTTGCGATAGCAGGCGAGCAGGTCGCCCCGATCGATCAGGACCGCGCTGTTGTACGGCCGGTCCTGCTCCGACGTCTCGTTGATCCCGGCCACGAGCACACACCGGTGCCGGGCGGACAGCTCCTGCAGCCCGCGTACGGTCGGACCGGTGGTCGGCTCGGCCCGTCGCGTGGCCTCGGCGGGGTCGGCGAACATCGACCCGGTCGCCACCAGCTCGGGCAGCACGACCAGCTCGGCCCCGTCGGCCGCGGCCTGCTGGACCGCGGCGATCACCCCACGCCAGGTCGCCTCCGGGTCGTCGACGTCGATCGCGGTCTGCGCGACCGCCAGCCGGACCACGCGGCCTATGCGGCCTGAGCTTGTCGAAGGCCCTTCGACAGGCTCAGGGCGCATGTCAGTCGTCCTCCGTGGCGGTGACCATGACCGCGACCGGCGCCAGGTAGCCGTTGGGGTCGAGCATCCAGCCGGCGTCGAAGGCGGCCTCGATCACCTCGGGCGCCCACTCGAGCCGGACCCGGCCGTCACCGGAGTTCACCACCAGCAGCTCCCCGGTGCCCTCGGTCGCCGCGTCGTCCCCCGCCTCGAGCAGCTCGAACTGACGCCAGCTTCCCGCCGGGACCGACAGCATGTCGAACCGGCTCAGCTCGACCGACTCGGCCGGACCGTCGTTCAGCGTCACCCGCCACCGTCCCGACTTGACCGTGAGCACCTGGGTCTCGTGGTGCCGGTGCCGCAGCACCCCCTCCCCCGGCGTGGCCCGCAGCCAGGCCAGGTTGAACGAGTGCGGCTCGTGCAGCCGGGGGACCGCTCGGCGGTCCTCCGCCATGCCGTAGCCGATGACCAGCGCGAGCTCGGCGTTCCCGCCGGGCAGGCCGGTGCACAGGAAGGACCGGCGGCCGTAGACCCGGTCGCCCGGCTGGGTGACCCGCTGCCGCAGCTCCTCGGGCGTGTAGCTGGTCAGCTCGTCGATGTAGGTCTGCTGCATCGGCTTGACCAGCGGCACGTCGTCCGGGATTACGTCGCCGGCCACCGTGTCGATCAACCGGTTGTCGGCGGTCAGCCACAGCCCGTGCTTCTCGGCGTCCCGCAGCACCGACGGGCCCCAGATGATGCCGCCGGTCACGTCCTGGCCGAGGAAGGTGAGCAGGACGCCGTCGTCCGGGCCCTCGTTGGTGAACCCGCGAAAGATCCAGGTCGGCACCGAGATGACGTCGCCGTCATGGGAGACGTACTCCCCCTGCTTCCCGTCGACCCCCCACCGCACCCGGAAGGTGCCGCCGAAGTTGACGAACACCTCCGCGGTGAAGTGCAGGTGGAGGTTGTTGGTCACGCCGTTCGGCATGCCGGCGGCACCCACGTTGAACCCGTGCAGCTCGGTCAGGTTGACGGGCTGGTCGGCGCTCTGCGAGACCCCGGAGCCGATGAAGGCGTAGTTCTCCTTGCGATCCGAGCCGGGGGTCCGGCAGTCGATGAAGGCGACGTTGCTGGACACCCAGTCGGTGCGGCGAACGGTGCGGCGCTCCAGCTCTCCGGCTTCGACGCGAACATCGGTGGTCATGGCAGTACTTCCTTACCTGTTGGAGCGAGAGGGAAACGGCCCGGCATGAGGCTCAGTAGATGTTGGCGGTGACGATCCCGTCACCGCTGCCGTAGCTGTAGATCTGGGTGCGCAGGGCGATCTCGTCGAAGAGCCGGAGCTCCTGCACGATGCGTCCGGACTGGATCAGGAACTGCGAGACGCCCAGCACCTCCACGCCGGCGCCGTTGTTCGGTCCGTACGCCGGAAAGCCGTTGTAGGTGCCGACGAACTTCCAGAGGACGGCGATGCGCAGGCCGGCGTAGCGCTCCGCGTAATTGGTGGCGATGTCGCGGACCTCGAACTGGCCGCTGGGGAAGGAGCGCAGCAGGCTGAGCAGGGAGCGGCGGTAACCCTCCGGCCGGATGAAGGTCCGATACCCGACGGTGTGCAGGGTGAGGTCGCGGACCATGAAGTCGGAGACCTTCTCCAGGTCCCGGTCGTTCCACACCCGCTGGACGAACTCCAGCACCATCTCCACCTCGGGCCGGAAGTCGTCGGGGCGCGGACCGCTGTCGCCCGCCGCGATCACGTCCGGCTGCGCCGGCTCGGTGAAGCTGCCGGTGTAGCCGCGGAACACCTTTCCCCGCGCCACCTCGTCGGGGTCCAGCCCGGTCTGCAGGGCGATCGCGAGAGAGTCGCGAACCACCCACTCCTCGACCATCCGGCCGCGGCGGTAGAGGCAGTTGGCGATCGTCCGGCTGACGAACTCGTTGCTGGGATCGGCGGAGAGGATCCGGTGCGAGCTGAGGAAGGCGTCGTCGCCGCGCGCCTCCCAGACCACGTCGTCGGCCTGCCCGATCCGGTCCGGAAGGTCGGCGATCCGCATCAGGCTGCCCTCGATCACCTCGTCCCGGGTCACCGAGGTGCCGTACGCGCCGTGCACGATCGAGTCCGGCTCGTAGTTCTCCCGGATGTATCCGATCGCCCGGTTGACCCAGATCAGGTCCGTCACCTCGCGGATGAACTCGTCGGGGTCGCCGTAAGGTTTGTACGCAATCGGATCCAGCGGCATGTGCCGAGTGTATGCGTATGCACAGGCGAGGTGCAACCGGCCGCCGGTGTCGCCCATGTCACTGCGGCACCTCTCCGGACACAGCACGAAGACCCGTGTAACATACGTATGCCAGAACGAGCGGAGGACGAATCGTGGGCTTGAAAGACCGGCTGGCGAACGGCGATCGGTTGCTCGGCGTGCTCCTCCGGATGCCGGCCGAGGAGCTGGTCGAGATGTGCGCGGTGGCCGGCTTCGACTTCGTGTTGATCGACTGCGAGCACGGCCCGGCTGACCTGGTGCCGCTGCGGCAGCACCTGGCGGTCACCGCGGCGTACGCGGTGCCGACGCTGGTGCGGGTGGGCACCGCCGAACCGGCCCTGGTGCTGCGAGCGCTGGACGCCGGGGCCGCCGGCATCGTGGCCCCGCACATCGACACGGCGGCCCAGGCCGCCGCGCTGGTCGACGCGGCGCACTATCCCCCGCTCGGGCACCGTGGCTTCGCGACGTACTCCCGCGCCGGCCGGTACGGGCAGGTCGACCCGCGAGCCCATCAGCAGCGCCTGGTCGCGGAGACCCTGGTCATCGGAATGGTGGAGTCACCGGAGGGTGTCACCAACACCCCCGACATCCTGCAGATCTCCGGCCTCGACGGGATCATGATCGGCACCGCCGACCTGCGTGCCTCCAGCACGGCCGCCGACCCGGATCCGGCCGACTCGATCGGCGCCGTCCATGCCGAGCTCGCCGAGCGGGGCCGGGTGCGGATGGACATCGTGAACTCCGCCGACCAGGCCCGGCAGTCGCTCGCCGACGGGGCATCGATGGTGGTCTACAACCTGACCCACACGATCATGGAGCTCCTCGCTGCGCTCAACGCAGTGCGAGCCGAGGCCCGTCCGCGATAGCGGCGAGCCGCCGCCAACGCCGGAGCTCCGCCTCGACGGCGACCGGCTGCTCCAGGGGCGACAGATGCCCGCAGGAGCTGAGCACGACCAGCTCCGAACCGGGCAGCAGTACGTGCATCTCCTGGTGCCGTTCCAGGGTGCACAACGCGTCGTCGCGGCCGGCGATGATCATGGTGGGGCAGCGGACGCGGGTCAGCCCCGGACGTTCGTCGACCCGCGTCGCCTGCAGGGCGAGCTGCGCGTCCAGCGTCGCTACCCCGATGTCATCGGCCATCGCCAGCGCCGCCTCGACCAGCTGGGGTTGGCTGGCCCGGGCGTGCGGGGACAGCAGCGCCGCCTTGATCTCCCGCTGCAGATCCCGAGCGGTCGCCCCGGCCGCCAGCGCGGCGCGCTGACGCGCCCACATTGCGTGCTGCGCGGGAGTCGGCGGCCGGGAGGTGGTCGACATCAGGCAGAGCCGAGTCACCCGCTCCGGTGCCCGCCGCACCAGGGCCATGGCCACGATTCCGCCGAGCGACAGTCCGGCCAGGGCGAAGCGGTCGGGCAGCTCGGCGAGCAGCCGCTCGACCTGGCCCTCCAGAGTTCGCTCGGTCAGGATCGGCGTGATCGCCGGGCCGACATCCAGCCTCGACCAGAGTGCGGGCGAGCAGTTCAGGCCGGGTAGCAGGACCAGCGCGTCTTCGCTCAACCCTTGACGGCCCCCGAGGCCAGACCGGCGATCAGGTACTTCTGCGCAATGAAGGCGATCCCGATCACCGGCAAGGTGAGCAGCATGGCCGCCGCGCCGGCCTGCTGCAGCATCGGCAGCGTCTGGCCGAGCTGGGTGGTGATGAACACCGGCACCGTCTTGCTGGCGGTGTCGGTCAGGATCGCCGCGGTCAGGTACTCCTGGAAGGCGAACAGGAACAAGAAGATGCCAGCGGTCAGGATGCCCGGCCCCATCAGCGGGATCA
>DASQVF010000427.1:0-9342 GCA_035640915.1 Propionibacteriaceae bacterium | reverse complement strand
ACCCGCGACGCGGAGCTGATCACCGCGCTGCACGGCTGGCGCAACCAGGTCGTCCGGTTCAACTCCCAGCTCGCCCTGGCCGAGATGTTGGCCTTCACGGTGGAGTCGGAGTCGGTGCTGCGGGACCTGCGCGACGGGCTGCACGGCGACGACGGGCCGCTGACCAGGATGCGGGCATCGATCGAGGGCCTGCTCGGCCGGCTCGCGGCGGCCGACCGCTGACCGCCCGCTCACTGACCGCAACCTACGTTTACGTAGGTTCCGGTCGCTCACCGTGGGTTGCAACCTACGCCGAGCGGCAGGAACCTACGTGAACGTAGGTTCCTGCCAGCTGCTGACGGAGGGCTAGGCGAAGAAGCCGCGCAGGTCGCCGACAACCAGGTCCGGCACCTCGAGCACCGCGTAGTGTCCGCCGCGGTCGAACTCCGACCAGTGCACGATCTGCGCGTTGTCCCGCTCGGCCAGCGGTCGGATGGTCTGGAAGTCGTCGGCGAACACCGCGACGCCGATCCGGCCCTGGCTGACCACCGGCTCCGCCCCGGCATGGGCCTCGGCGTAGTGGTAGCGGACGGCGGTCGCCGAGGTGTTGGTCAGCCAGTACAGCGAGACTTGAGTGAGCACCTGCTCGACCGACACCAGGCTGGTGCCGTTGCCGAAGTTCTCGAACAGCTCGTTGTACGCCAGCTGGCCGACCGGGGAGTCCGACAGCGCGGCGGCGATCGTCTGCGGCCGGGTGCCGTTCATCTGGTTGTAGCCGCCCACCGACTGGAACCAGCCGAGGAACTCCAGCGCCGCGTACTCCTTGGGTCCGAAGCTGTCGAACTCGCCCTCGGCGCCGGACGGGAAGGAGAACAGCTGCAGTACGTGGGCGCCGAGAAACCCGGGCGGGTTGAGCACCGCCAGCTCCCGGGAGACCATCGCCCCGCCGTCGCTGCCGTGGGTGCCGTAGGACTGGTAGCCCAGCCGGCGCATCAGGGTGTCGTACGCCCGCGCCACCCGGGCCATGGTCCAGCCGGCGTCGACCACCGGAGTGCTGAAGCCGAAGCCGGGCATCGACGGGATGACGACGTCGAAGGCATCCTCGGCGCGGCCGCCGTGGGCGACCGGATCGGTGAGCGGTCCGATCACGTCCAGGAACTCGGCGAACGAGCTGGGGTAGGCGTGCAGGAGCAGCAGCGGGGTTGCGTCCGGCTCGGTCGAGCGGACGTGGACGAAGTGGACGGTCTGGCCGTCGATCTCGGTGACGAAGTTGGGCACGGCGTTCATCCGGGCTTCCTGGGACCGCCAGTCGAACTGCTGCCAGGCGGCCACCATGCGCTTCAGGTAGGACACCGGGGTGCCGTAGTCCCAGCTGTCGTCGGGCGCGGGAGCCGGGAATCGGGTCGCGGCCAGCCGGCGCTGCAGGTCGTCGATTGCGGCCTCGTCGATGTGGATGGTGTACGGGGTGATCTGGCTGTTGGTCATGGCTCTACGCTAGGGACAAAATAGGTACGTTTCTTTCCTCTTAAGCCGGAGTTGATCGAGAAATGGGAGAAAGTTCAGCCCGCCTGCTGGTCCTGCTCGGGCTGCTCCAGTCGCGTACGGTCTGGACCGGCACCGAGCTCGCCGCCCGCCTCGGGGTCAGCACCCGGACGGTGCGCAACGACATCGACCGGCTGCGCCGGCTGGACTACCCGGTGGACGCCGCACGCGGTCGGGACGGGCACTACCGCCTCGGCGTCGGGGCCAAGCTGCCGCCGCTGCTGCTGGACGACGAGGAGGCCGTGGCCATCACCGTCGGCCTGGCGGCCGCAACCGGGATCACCGGGATCGAGGGGACCAGCGCGCGGGCCCTGGCCAAGCTGGAGGGGATCCTGCCGCACCGGCTCCGTCGCCAGGTCGACGCCGTGCGCCGCGCGGTAAGTGCCGGGCCGGAGAACACCGGCTCCAATGTGCCCGATCCCCAGATCGAGGCCGGTCTGCTGACCGCGATCGCGGCGGCGATCCGGGACCGGGAGGAGATCCGGTTCGACTACCGGGACGAGCCCCAGGGTCGGCAGGTGCAGCCGTACCGGTTGATCAGCTGGCAGCGCCGGTGGTACCTGGTCGGCCGCACCGCGCGTACGGACTCCTGGTCGACCTACCGGCTGGACTGGATGCGGCTGCGGACGCCGGGTGGGCCGCGGTTCGCCCCGGTCGAGCTGTCGGGCGGGGACTACACCGCCTTCGTTCTCCGCGAGGTCGCCTTCGCCGGCTGGAACGTGCACGCGCGGATCCGAGTCGACGCGCCGGCGGATCGCGTGCTGGCCCGGATCAACCCGACGGTCGGGGTGGTCGAGGCGGTCGACGAGGACACCTGCGTGCTGGTCACCGGCGCCGACAGCGTAGAGATCATCGCGGTCTACATCGGGATGCTCGGGATGGACTTCTACGTCGACGGGCCGCCGGAGCTGGTGCGGCAGCTGGCTGTCGTCGGGGAGCGCTATCGGCGGGCGGTTGCGGGTGTCGGCTGATCCTGCCGGTGCCCGATCAGCACCGACGCCGGATGACCGTTGACCAGGATGTCGTGCCGGCCGGTCGGCGGCAGCCCGGCGGCCGTCAGGGCGTCGCCCATCGCGTCGGCGTTGCGGCGGTTGATCAGCAGCACATAGCGGCCGCGGACCGGGTGCAGCGTACGCGCGAACGACTTCGCCACCGCCCGGGCGAAGTCGGGGAAGGGGCCGCCGAGGTCGGCGTGCTCACCCCAGGGCGGGTCGGTGACGATGACGTCGATGCCGCCGTCGGCGATGCTCGGCAGGGTCAACGCGTCCTCGGCGAGCAGCCGCACCCGCGCCCGGGCGGGCAGCTGAGCGGTCAGCGCCCGGCGGTGCTCCTCGAGTCCGAGATCGGAGTACCACAGCGTCCGGGCCGGCAGCTCGGCCCGGGCCGCCACCAGCGCCCCGCTGCCCGCGAAGGGGTCCAGGTAGCGGTCCTCGGGTGTCGGTCCCGACGCGGCCACCAGCAGGGTCGCGAGCTCGTATCCCAGCGCCCCCTTGGGGCTGGGTCGCCGGGGCGCCTTGGGCAGCCGGGCGCAGAACAGCAGCTCCGGCAGCCCCTGCCGACCGACCACCCAGTACTCCTGGCCCATCCCGCGCGGCTCCACCCGGGCGCCCGTGTGGCGGGTGACGCCCCGCTCCAGCGCACTCCGGGCCCGCGGGTCGATCGGCACCAGGGCCCCGTCGACGTGGGCCATCAGCCGGAAGCGGTCCGTCGACCGGGCGAGCGATCGGAACTGGTCTCGACGCAACGCGTGGCTGAGCCGCCCGATGCTCTTCGCCAGGTTCTGCCGCTCGGTGACCGCGAGGACCAGGAACGCGTTCTTGAGGAAGGGGATGGCGGCGACCCCGTCCGGAGCCGTCGTCGACTCCAGGATCATCGCGCTGTCGTCGGCGTACTCGATGCGCAGCCGGGCCAGGCGAGCCGCAAGCCCGTCCCGGACCAGACCACCGGTGCCCGCGGGAAACTGGACGAAGTAGCGCACGTTGACGCCTATGTGACCGACGGGTGTTCGCTCGGCCCGGCTGACCAGGTGGAGCCCGGCCCCATGGTCAGCACCGTGCCGTCGGGCCGGAAGAGCATCCAGTGCTCGCCCTCGGTGCTGGAGAGCGAGAAGGTGATCAGCGCCAGTCCGCCCTGGAACTCGAAACGCGCCGACAGCGACGGGTGCTCGACCGTGATCGAGGCCAGCTTCCGTCCGTCCAGCACCCTCACCCGCCTAGCCAGCTCGTCGTAGTCGTCCGCCGATCCCGCCAGGACGGCGGCCTCGTCCTCGATCCGCCATCCGGCACGGGAGATGCTCAGGTGGTAGAGCCCTCGCTCGCCCCCCGGCATCGACGGCTCGCCGAGCTCCAGGGTCAGGAAGGAGCCGTCGCCCAGCTCGGCCCCCCAGGCCGACAACCCGTACGCCGCCGTCAGGCTCGCGACGACCTCGTCCCAGCTCTCCGTCACCTCGTGCTCCTCACCCGGACCTGTCGAGGACCAGCTCGACGATGTCACACTCCGCTCCCACCCTCGCCCGGAGCCACGCACGTCCCGCGAGCTACTCCTTCTTCCCGCCACCTACAGCTCGCGGGAAGAAGGAGCACGCAGCGGGGAGTGCGGACGCGATCGCCGGACAGGCGATAGAAAGGCCGCCGCTACGCCGAGCGCAGCTCGGCGACCCGGCGTGGGTCGTCGAGCAGCGGCTGCAGCGCGAGCTCGGCAGCCCCGACCAGAGCCGGGTGGGCAAGGGCGATCGGGCGCAGGTCGACGGCGGCGGCATGGTCCAGAGAGGCCCGGTACGCCAGTCCGGCCCGCAGCTGCATCTCCGAGGCCCGGAGCAGGTCGGCGTAGAGGCCGCCGAGCACGATGCGGTCCGGGTTGAGCACATTGACCAGGCCGGCCAGGCCGGCGGCGAGCCGATCGGTGATCTTGCTGACGGCGGTCCGGGCGGTGGGATCGGTCGCCGCGGCGGCCACCACCTCCCGGGCGGCAGTCAGGGTCCGGCCGGCCCCACGGCCGTCAGCCGCCTCGAGCAGGGCCCGAGGGTCGGTCTCGGCCTCCAGGCAGCCGACGTTGCCGCAGTGGCACAGGCGCACGGTGCCGACCGGAACGTGACCGACCTCGAGGGCGAACCCGGCGCTGCCGGTGTAGGGCCGCCCCCCGACCACCAGACCACCACCGACCCCCTGCTGCCCCGTTCGCAGCAGCAGCAGATGGTTCGCCCCGCGCCCGGCGCCGTGCCGAAACTCGCCCAGCGCTGCCAGGTTGGCGTCGTTGCCGACGCTCAGCGGCAGCCCGCCGTGCCCCCGCGACGCGAGCAGGCCGGTCAGCACCGTCCTCGCCGGCACCACGTTCGGCCAGTACAGGTGGTGCGCGGCCAGGGCCGATCCGTCGTTGCCCACCGCCGAGGGCAGCGCCACCCCCACGCCGGCACACGGCCTCATCGTCCGGTCGAGCACGACCCCGACCCGCTCGGCCACCAGCCCGAGCACGGCCTCCGGCGTCGGCGGATCGGGCAGCGGCACCTCGGTGACCGCACCTAGAGCGGCACCCAGTCCGCTCTCGGCCACCAGCAGGGTCTCCACACCGATCTCGACGGCCACCACCATCGGCGCGCCCGGGCCGATCTCGATGCCGTGCGAGGGCCGGCCGGCCCGGGCTCCGGGTCGACCGCCGGTACGGGTGACCAGAAGGCCGAGCTGCTCGAGCTCTCGCAGCACTGCGCCGGTCGCCGTCCGCGTCAGGCCACGAATAGTCTGCGTTTTTGTCAGCGGGCTTGACAAACAGTCGTCGTCCAAGCGGTCGCCGCTCGGCGTCGGCGGGCCTCGGCCATCGACACCTGGTCAGGTCACGGCAGCGACCGTAGACTGGGCCGCTGGACCCACGACAGGGCGGTCAGATGTCCGAGCTGAGCCACACCACGACCGATCGGCCCCAGGTGCTCGCGGAGCTGACCACCATCATCCTCGGCGAGAAGCCGCTGAACCCCACGCTGCAACGGATCGCCGACATCGCCCGAAGGGCGGTACCGAGGACTGACGAGGTGTCGGTGACCCTGATCGGGAAGGGGGACCGCCCGCGAACCGTCGTGTTCACGGCCTCACTGGCCGTGGACCTCGATGAGCGCCAGTACGCGGCAGGCTTCGGCCCTTGTCTGGATGCCGCCGTGGCGGCCGACACGGTCGTGGTCGATGTCGCGGACCCGGACACGCCGTACCCGGACTTTGCGGCGGTCTCCCGCCGCGCCGGGGTGCGTCATGTCGTCTCCCTCGGCCTGCCGGTGCAGTACCAGGTCTCCGGCGCGCTCAACATGTACTCGCGGCAGGCCGAGCCGCACGACGAGGCGGCCCTCGCGCTGGCCAAGACAGTCGCTGCGTACGCCGGCGCGGTCGTGGCCAACGCCGCGCAGTACGACAGCGCAGCAGAGCTGGCCGCGCAGATGCAGCAGGCGCTGAGCTCGCGCGCGGTGATCGAGCAGGCCAAGGGCATCCTGATGGCTCACCACGGCTGCTCCAGCGAGGTGGCCTTCCGCCGGCTCACCCGGATCTCGCAGCACAGCAACCGCAAGCTGCGGGATGTCGCCGCCGACCTCGTCGCCACCGTGAGCAACGGTCGGGGCGGTACAACCGGCCGGCCCGGTGGGCCATCACCGGCGTCCGCGCCCGAGTAGGGCCCGACCGGACTCGATCACCCGGTCACTGGTCACGGCGAGGAGGGCCGGATCCGGGTCGTCGGCGGGGAGCCCATCGCGGCGTACCCGGGCGTCGGTCAACGTCACGTGCGGACCGTCCGGCGGCGGGCCCCAGTGCTCGGGTGCCGCCGGACCGAAGATCACCACCGAGGGGGTGCCGTACGCCGACGCCAGGTGCGCGGCCCCGGTGTCGGCCGAGACCAGCAGCCCGGCGGCGGCCACGAGCGCGGCGAAGTCGGTGAGGTCGAGGACACCGGCCAGGACGGCGGACGGCGGCTGACCGGACTGCTGCGCCGCCTGCTCGGCGCGCTCCCGGTCGGCGGCGTCGCCGGTGAAGACGACAGGTCGGCCCAGCGGCGCCAGGGCGGCGGCGGTGGCGGCGAAGCGGTCGACCGGCCACTCGCGGGAGACGTGGCCGGCGCCGACGTGGATCACGACGGCGCCGGGGCAGGGGCTGGGCCGATCCGGCCGGTCGATCGCCACCTCATCGGAGTCGGCGGGCATGCCGTACGCGCTGACCAGCCGGGTCCACCGGGCCCGCTCATGGATGCCGTCCGTCCAGTCAGGGCCGGCCCAACCGGGCGCACGGTGGCCGATCCGGTGCCGCGGTTCCAGGGCATCGAGGAGTCGATGGCTCTCCGGGCCCCGGCCGTGCAGGTTGACCGCGGTGTCGATCCGGCCTGGCGGGACGGGAAGCGGGTCGTCGAGGCCAGGCGTGGGCAGCAGGCCGTCCACACCGGGGACCAGCGCGGCGATCGGCCGCAGCCACTCCGGGGCCGCGAGGATCAGCCGGTGTTCGGGCCGGGATCGGCGCAGGGCCCGCAGCGTGGGCACAACGGCCAACAGGTCGCCGAGCTTGAGCGCTCGCAGGGCCAGCAGCTCGGGACGGCCGTCGGGCTCGCTCAGGGTCTGCACGTCAGGCGGATGGCGCTAGCCGCCGCCGGCCAGCAGGGCGCAGGCGTCGGCCAGAACCGCCTCGACCGGAACCCCGGCGACGAACGAGTCGTCGTGCGGACAGCGCTCCGCCGTCCAGCCGACCTGGGTGCAGTCCACGCCGCAGACCGGGCACCTCGTCGTCCAGCCCAGCTGCACCCGGTGCCGACCACGGCTGAGCGGCCCGAAGTTGATCACGTTGCCGAACCAGTAGATGCTCGCCGTCGGCGTGCCGAGCGCGGCGGCCAGGTGCCGGGGTCCGGAGTCGTTGGCGACCAGCAGGGCGCAGCCGGCCAGCAGGGTGATCAGCTCGGACAGGCTCAGCCGGCCGGCCCGAGAGCAGACCTGGTGCGGGGAGGCCCCACGCTCGTGCGCCCGGCGTACCACGTCGGCGGCCAGGTCCTGCTCGGACGGGTCACCGACCACGACGACCTCCCGGTCCTGGCCGGCCAGGGCGGCCGCCACCGCGGCGAAGCTGTCCGCCGGCCAGCGGCGCCGGGGATCCGTCGCTCCCGGATGGAGGGCGACCACGGACCGATCGGCGGCGCGGACCCGGGCGGTCTCGGCGGCGGACAGGTGGACCTGCGGTTCCAGGCGCACCGGGGCGGCGCCGGCCAGGGCCACCACCTCGAGGGCCCGGAGCACCTCGTGTTGGTGGTAGAGGTAGGGCAGGTTGCGCTCGAGCGGGGCGGCATCGTCCGTGCGGGTGCCGACGGTGTGCCGGGCGCCCAGAGCGAGCAGGAACGGGTTGGAGTTGCGCCCGCCGCCGTGCACCTGAACGGCCAGGTCGAACCGGCGATCCCGCATGGCGGTGAGGAAACGGGCCGTGGCGCCCGGGTCCTCGGCGCCGTCGCGTACGCCGGGATGGATGGGCAGGACCGCCACGTCGGCGAACGGCGAGGGCCGACCCTCGAACAGGGTCGCGTGCTGCGGCGTACCCAGCAGGGTGATCGCGGCGTCGGGGTACGCGGCGGTCAGCGACTCCGCGGCCGGCAGGGCGCCGATCAGGTCGCCGAGACCACCGCCACGGAGAAGCGCGATCCGTTCCACCTTGTCGAAGCGAGGTCGCAGGTGTCCGACGGTCGGGCCCGTGATCACGGCCCGCACGTTACCCGGTGTCGGACGGCGGAAAGGGGTGCATGCGGTCGGGACCGTCGGGGTAGGAGCCAGGTATGACCAATTCTCGGAAACTCGCCGTGGTGACCGGTGCCTCCAGCGGCATCGGCCTGGAGCTGGCTCTTCAGTTCGCGGACAACGACTTCGACCTGGTGCTGTCTGCCGAGGACGCCGACCTGACGACCGCGGCCGACCGCTGCCTGGAGAAGGGGGCGGACGTCACGGTGGTCCAGGTCGACCTCCGTCGGCCGGAGGGCGTGGAGGAGCTCTACTCGTCGATCCGGGCGCTCGGCCGGCCCCTTGATGCCGCGGCCCTGAACGCCGGGATCGGGCGGGGCGGGGTCTTCTGGGAGATCCCGCTGACCGAACTGCTCTCCGTGGTCGACCTGAACGTCCGCTCCACCCTGCACCTGGCCCGGTTGCTGCTCCCCGACATGGTCGCCCGCAACGAGGGCAAGGTGCTGTTCACCTCCTCCATCGCCTCCACCATGCCGGGGACGTACGAGGCGGTGTACAACGCATCCAAGTCCTTCGTGCAGGCCCTGGCCGAGGCGCTGGTGGAGGAGCTGAACGACACCGACGTCACGGTGACCTCGCTGATGCCGGGACCGACCGACACCGAGTTCTTCGAGCGGTCGGAGATGGAGGACACCCGGCTCGGGCAGAGCAAGAAGGACGACCCGGCCAAGGTCGCCAAGCTGGGCTTCGAGGCCATGATGGCCGGCAAGGACCGGGTGGTCGCGTCGTCGCTGCGCACCAAGACGCAGGAGGCGATGGCCAAGGTGATGCCCGACCGCGCGAAGGCCAAGATGCACAGCAAGATGGCCGAGCCCGGAGGCGGCGAGTAGGCCCTTATCCCGCGTACGGCGGGGCTTGGGGGAGCTACGTGCGCCCCCTCTCTCGCGCCACCTCCTCGCGAGCCTCGTCGTACGCGCCCCATTCAGCTCCCGCTAGGTACTCCTTCTTCGCGCTGGGGCGGATTCCACCCCGCGGTAAGAAGGAGTAAGTAGCGGGAGATGGGCCGGGGACAGGCGCGAACGTCGGGGCGGTTCCCAAGGGGGTGCGTGCTAGCGGGGACCGGGAACCGGCGTAGGTGTCCGGAT
>DASQVF010000426.1:0-3553 GCA_035640915.1 Propionibacteriaceae bacterium | reverse complement strand
GTCGGGGCCGGCTGGCTACCGACCTATCCCACCGGAGGACGACTGCCGCCACTGCTGCCGATCGACCACGTACTGGTCAACGACCGCCTCACCGCGACCGCCGTGACGGCAGTCACCGTCCCGGGAACCGACCACCGGGGCCTGCTGGCGACGATCGCCGGCACCGGATGACATAGCGAGGGATCGCTCAGGGAAGCCCGTCGAGCCCCAGCATCATCCGCTGACGGTGGTCCTCCGCGGCCGCCGGCACCATGGTGATGCTCCACCACCCTGGTGCGGCCGCGCGTCGGCCGGAGCGGTCATGATGCCTCCTGCAGCTCCTCGACCCCGCCGATCATGGTGCGCAGCCGCCGCAGCGTGCGGGCCAGCAGCCGGGACACCTGCATCTGGCTGGTCCCGATCCGATCGGCGATGTCGGACTGGGAGCGTTCCTCGTAGAAGCGGAGCACCAGAAGTCGGCGCTCCTCGCGGCTGAGCTGTCGCCAGACGCGGGCCAGCATCAGCCGGTTCTCGCACTGGCTGATGTCGTCGGGGTGACCGTCGTCGGGCGACCCGTGGACGCCGACCGCTTCGAGGGAGTCCGAGCGGTAGCCCTGGTTGGCACACATCGCCTCCCGGACGGCCTCGAGTGAGGCGCCCAGGCTCTCGGCCACCTCGCGGTCGGACGGCGCGGTCCGCAGCCGCTGGGTGAGGTCGGGCCACTGCTGCCGCATCTGGGCGGACAGCTCCTGGGTTCGGCGGGGCGGCCGGACCAGCCAGCCGTGGTCGCGGAAGTGCCGTTTCAGCACCCCGCTGATCGTCGGCACGGCGAACGCCGTGAACGGACCGTGCTCCGGGTCGTAGCGTCGTACGGCCTGTACCAGCCCGGTCCGTGCCACCTGCTGCAGGTCCTCGAGCTCCTCGCTGGGCCGGCGGAACCGCCGAGCGAGGGAGTCGGCCAGCCACAGATGGCTGTTCACGACCTGGTCGTGGATTCGATCTCTCTCTTCGGGATCACAGCTCTGCGCGATCCGCAACCGCTCGCGAGTCTGCTCGCCCAACGCATCACGATCTGCGGCCATCTCAGCAGTCAACGTCACTGCGCTTCCTTCCAGATTCAGTCTGGAGTGGCGCGCTTCTGGACCACCTGTTCCACCTGACCAGACGACGTGGAGGCGGAACAAGACACGGAGCGACGTGCGCACTTGACAAATGGCTTCAGCCGGAGCGGTCCATGCGGCGGCGGACCGGCGAAGAACCCCGACCGCGAGTGTCGGCTTTTGCGTCGTTCGGTGCCACAATGAAGGGCGGGTCAAGCAGCGGCTCGGAACGCACCACCACATCTCCGAGGAGTCGGTGTGACGCTGCTACCCACCGAGGGGGTCCAGAACGTCGACTCCCCCCAGGCGGTGCAGGCGCTGCTGACCCGGATCTACCTGGAGCGGATCCGCCGACCCCCGGCGTCGCGGGATGACTTCCAGTCCATCCGCCTGCTGGAGCCGACTCCACCCCCGACCAGCCGGGTGCCCGACACCGTGCAGTCGGCGATCGCCTTCATCGACACGCACGCCGCCGAACCGATCGGCCTCACTGAGATCGCCTCCGCCGTCCAGCTCAGTCCCCGCGCGCTGCAGGCGGCGTTCCGGCGGCACCTGGGCACCACCCCGCTCGCCCAGCTGCGCGCCGTCCGGATGGCGCGCGTCCACGCCGACCTCCAGTCGGCGCGACCCGGCGATGGTCAGACCGTGAGCGTGGTCGCCAACCGGTGGGGCATCAGCCAGCTCAGCCGGTTCGCCCGCGACTATCGGCAGCGCTACGGGGTGTCTCCCCGACAGACCTTGAGCCGGTCCGTCCCGTGAGCCGCTCCCATCCGGTGTTGTCGACACCATCCCGCCCCGACTCCCGAGTGTTCTCGACCGCCGATCCGGTGGGCGCGCACTCCTACATCTGCGACGCGTACGCGAACACGAGTATGCGGCTCATCGGCGACCAGACCTCCTTCGCGATGCGGGACGAGCAGCACAACCTCGGCTGGTTCACCATGTCCGACTTCAGCCATTCGGCTGGTCTGGAGCAGATCGTCGAGCCACTCGACCGCCTCATGGTGGCGCGGGTGGTCGAGGGCCACTGGCGTTGCGACACCATCGGGGAGGACCGTCGGACCGCGCCCGGCGACGTGTGCCTGGTGGCCCAACCGGATCGGCCGTGCCTGATCCGGTGGGACGCGCCGGTCCACATGCAGTTCATCTCGATCGACCCGGCCACGCTCCTCGACGTGGCGGCGGCACCGGACGACCTGGTGCCCCGCTTCACTGCGTTGACCCCACCGTCCGCGGGCAGCAAGCAGCTCGTCGCTGCGGTCGTGGACCACCTGGTGCAGGACGTGGTTGCCAATCCGGCGACCCGGTCCAGCCCGCTGGCGCTGCGGGGCGCGGCCCGTACGCTCGCGGCCGCGCTGCTCGAGGCGCTTCCCAACACCGCCAGTCGCGACCCGGTGGTTCGCGACCGGATCGACGCCACGCGGTCCCGGGTGCTGCGTGTCGCGGTCGCCTACGTGCACGACCACGCCCACGAGAACATCTCGATCACCGATCTGGCCGAGGCGGCCGGGGTCACCCGGCAGGCGGTGCACCTGGCCTTCCGGCAGCACCTGCAGACCACGCCGAGCAGCTACGTCGAGCGGGTCCGGCTGGACCGGGTGCACCGCGATCTCGTCGACTTCGACCCGCAGACGACGACCGTCGAACAGGTGGCCCTGCTGTGGGGCTTCAGCCAACTGGAGCGGTTCCGCCGCTACTACCAGCACACCTACCGGACCGGACCGGAACAGACCTTGCGGAGCTGATCCGCATCGGCACGCCCAGCGCAGCTTGGCGGGGTGCCCAGGCCTCAGGTGGTCAGCCGCCCAGCGATGAGGTGGGCCCGGTCGGCGGCCACGCGTCCAGCCTCCCAACCAGCCGCGTTGTACCGCCCGGCCCTGGCCTTTCGGGTCTGTGGGAACAGCCGGTCGAACTCGGCCTGCACCACGTCGCTCTGCCGTTGCAGCACGGGCACCAGCTCGGTGCCGTACGATGCCGCCGCGGTCGTGCTGGTCTCGGTCAGCCGCTCGCCGACGCGCACGGCGTACGCCATCAGGAACGAGCGGCGGAACGACGCCGAGCGGTCGAAGGACCCGGCCCGCCGCGCTCCCGCCGCGGCGATCGCCCGGGTCGCCTGGATCAGCAGCGAGGTGAACAGCATCTCGACCTGGTCCACGTCGACCGGCGTGCCGAGCACCGTGACCAGCCCGAGCGGCTTGTTCCAGACCGCACGGCACCGGTTGGCCCGGGCCACCTGGTTGAGCAGGGAGACCCTTTCTCCGGCGTACGGGTTGTGGACGTGCACCCGGGTTCCCCGGATGTCGACCGCGCCCTCCTCCGAGGCCCGCAGCAGGGCCTCGTCGATCGCGTGCCGGGTCATCAGGTCCTGCGCCTTGGCGGTGAAGGTCTCGGCCTCGGCGGCGAACTCCGTGGTCTCGGCCTTGGCCAGCAGGGTCCGGATCCGGTTCAGCACCCGGCTCCGCTCCGACCCCTCC
>DASQVF010000425.1:0-2568 GCA_035640915.1 Propionibacteriaceae bacterium | reverse complement strand
TGTCCGCGCTGCCGATGTTCACCCGCCGGATCCGCGCGCTGCGGAGTCCCCAGGAGGGGGTGGCCGGGTGACCGAGGTGCAGACCGCGGGCGGCTGGCGCGCGGGATTCCGGGTCGGGGTCACGCTGGCCCTGGCCACAGCGGCGCTCGGAGTGAGCTTCGGCGCGTACGCGGCCCTGGCCGGTTGGCCGCCGGCGGCCTCGATCGTGATGTCGACGGTGGTGTTCTCCGGATCGGCCCAGTTCGCCTTCGTCACGGCGACGGCCAGCGGTGGCAGCCTGCTGCTCGGGCTCGGTGCGGCGGCGCTGATGAACCTGCGGTTCGTGCCGATGGCCGCGGCGGCGGCCCGGAGCCTGCACGGCGGCCGGGTGCGGCGGGCGTTCGAGGGCCAGACGGTCGTCGACGGGTCCTGGGTGGCGGCGCAACGGGCCGACGGAACCACCGACCGGGAGATGATGATGGGCGCGACGCTGGTGCAGGGGGTGGCCTGGGTCGCCGGGACCGCGACGGGCGCCTTGCTCGTTCCGTCGGCCGACCTGCTCTACCGGCTGGGGCTGGACGTGGTCTTCCCCTGCTTCTTCCTGCTGCTGCTGCTGGAGGCACTGCGTTCCCGGCCGGGGGATCGCTGGGTCGCTCTGCTGGCGGCGGCCATCGCCGGCCTGGCCCTGGTGGCTGTGCCGGTCGGGGTGGCGCTGCTGCTGTCCGCCGCCGCCAGCCTGGTGGTGCTCATTCCCCGGCGGCGGTCGTCGTGACCGTGTTCGTGGTGGGCATCGTGGCTCTGGCGTTGATCAACTTCGCGTTCAAGGCCGCCGGGCCGGCCCTGTTGATGGATGCCGAGCCCTCGCCGACGATGCAGGAGCTGGTGATCAGCCTGTCCCCGGCGCTGCTCACCGGACTGGTGGTCGTCGAGCTGGCCGGTGCCCGGTGGGCGCACCTGGACTGGACCACCCTGCCCGCGCTGGCCGGCGCGGCGGTGGCGTACCGGAAGGGCGTGCCGGACCTGCTCTGCATCCTGATCGCGGTCGGACTGGCCGCCGGCCTGCGCGCCCTCTTCTGACTCCTCGGGCCGCACGCCCTCACTTCCCGCGAGCAACTTCCACTTCCCGCGAGCAACTTCCACTTCCCGCGAGCAACTTCCACTTCCCGCGTCCTATAGCTCGCGGGAAGGGGGAGTAGCTCGCGGTAAGCGGCACCTGGGGGTCTGAAGCAGGCTATTGACAACTTTTTCTTTCAATAGCAGAGTGGGTCCCATGCTGGACGTCGAGGTGATCGAGGTGCCGGAAGCGGCGGCCGCGGCGCTGGACCCGGTCCGATCCCGGGTGCTGGCCGTGCTGGTCGAGCCCGGGTCGGCGACGACCGTCGCCCGGACCCTCGGGCTGCCGCGGCAGAAGGTCAACTACCACCTGCGGGCGCTGGAGGCGCAGGGCCTGGTCACCATGGTGTCGACCCGGGCCCGGCGCGGCCTGACCGAGCGGATGCTCCAGGCCACGGCGGCGTCGTACGTGGTCTCGCCCGCCGCGCTGGGCGAGGCGGCCTCGACGACCGAGCGCACCGACCGGTTGTCCAGCCGCTACCTGATCGCCGTTGCGGCGCGGATGGTGCGGGAGGTGGCCACCCTGGCTCGCCGGGCGGAGGCCGCTGCGAAGCCGCTGGCCACCCTGGCCATCGACACCGAGATCCGGTTCGCCTCGGCCGCGGACCGGGCGGCCTTCACCCGCGACCTGGCGGAGGCCGTCACCACGCTGGCCGCGCGCTACCACGACGAGTCGGCCGCCGGCGGCCGGTGGCACCGGCTGGTCGTGGCGGCCCATCCGAGCCTTGAGCCCAGCACAGCCACCGAACCAACCAAGGAGATCTGACATGACTGACCAACCCACCCCGCGCACCATCGATCTGTCCGTCGAGGTGGAGGGCACTCCGGAGCAGGTGTGGACCGCCATCGCCACCGGCCCGGGCATCTCCTCCTGGTTCGTCCCGACCACCGTCGAGGAACACCAGGGTGGCCAGACGACCTCGGTGTTCGGACCCGGACCGGAGATGACGGTTCCCGGACGGGTCGCCGCGTGGGAACCACCGCACCGCGTCCTCTTCGAGGGTGCTGAGGGTGACGAAGGGCTGGCCTTCGAGTGGCTGGTGGAGTCCCGTGACGGCGGCAGCTGCGTCGTCCGGCTGGTCAACTCCGGCTTCGGCTCCGGCGGGGAGTGGGACAGCCAGTACGACGGGATGGAGCAGGGATGGCGGCTGTTCCTCAAGAACCTGCAGCTCCACCTCGCCCACTTCCCGGGCCAGGCGGGCCGGGCGATGCTGCCGACGGCGACCTGGGCGGGAGATCACACCACCGCCTGGGCCGCGATGACCGACGCGTTGGGCATCCCGGCCGCGCCGGCGCCGGGGCAGCGCATCGTGACCTCCGGCGATACTCCTCCGCTGGCCGGCACCGTCGTGGACTGTGAGCCCGGCTTCCGGATCAGCCTGCTGCTCGACGCGCCCCTGCCCGGGACCGCTCTTCTCGCGGCCGAGGGCACCGGCGAGACCACCGGTATCTCCATCTGGCTCTACCTCTACGGCG
>DASQVF010000424.1:0-4775 GCA_035640915.1 Propionibacteriaceae bacterium | reverse complement strand
GCCCGCGACGTGCCGATCTGGAGCGAGGTCGAGCTGGCCTGGCGGCTCAGCCAGGGCACGGCCAAGGCGGTGCCCTGGCTCGGCATCACCGGCACCAACGGCAAGACCACGACCACCCAGATGCTGGCGGCGATCCTGTCCGCCGCCGGGCTGCGCACCGCCGCGGTCGGCAACATCGGCCGGCCGATCACCGAGATGGTGCTGGACCGGGAGGGCTACGACGTGCTCGCGGTCGAGCTGTCCAGCCACCAGCTGCACTGGTCGCACTCGCTGGCCCTGCACTCGGCCGCGGTGCTCAACATCCAGCCCGACCATCTGGAGTGGCACGGCTCGTTCGCGGCCTACACCGCCGCCAAGGCCACGATCTACGAACGGGTGCAGTACAGCTGTGTCTACAACGTGGCCGACCCGGAGACCGAGCGGATGGTCGAGGAGGCCGAGGTGGTCGAGGGAGCCCGGGCCATCGGGTTCACCCTGGGAACGCCGGGGTTGTCGATGCTCGGAGTGGTGGACGACCTGCTGGTCGACCGCGCCTTCATCACCCAGCGGCGCGACTCGGCCCTCGAGCTGGCCAAGGTCAGCGACGTGCCGGGGGCGGCCGAGGGCCGACCGCCGGCGCCGCACCTGGTGGCCAACGCGCTGGCCGCCGCCGCGCTGGCCCGGTCCTTCGGGGTGCCGGCCACGGCGGTCCGCGACGGTCTCCGCGCGACCAGCCTCGGCGCCCACAAGATCCAGCTGGTCGCCGAGCGGGCCGGCGTGCGCTGGGTGGACGACTCCAAGGCCACCAACCCGCACGCGGCCGACGCGGCGCTACGGGCGTACGAGTCCACCGGACCCGGGGACGCGGGCAAGATCGTCTGGATCGCCGGCGGCCAGGCGAAGGGGACCACCTTCGACGAGCTGGTCAGCGCCCACGCCGGCTGGCTCCGCGGGGCGGTGCTGCTGGGCGTCGACCGGGCCGTCATCGCCGACGCGTTGGCCCGACACGCGCCGGACGTCCCGGTCAAATCGATCGCGGCCGACGACACTAGTGCCATGGCGCAGGCGGTCGCGGCGGCCGACCGGCTGGCCAGACCCGGGGATGCGGTGCTCCTGGCTCCAGGCTGCGCCAGCAAGGACATGTACACCGACTACGCCGCCCGCGGGGAGGCCTTCACCGCCGCGGTCCGCGAGCTCGAGAAGGGGGGAGGCACTCGATGAGCCACACGCTGACCCCGCGCCCGGACCGGACGACCTCGGGGGATCCGGCCACCTCGGCGGGACCGACCTCGGCCGGGGAGCTCATGGCGTGGCTGCGCGGGGTGCTGGACCGCCCGCTGACCAGCTACCACCTGGTGCTGGGCGCGGTCGCGCTGCTGCTCGTCGTCGGCGTGATGATGGTGCTCTCCGCCTCCAGCGTGAACGCCTACGTGGCCTACGACGACTCCTACTACTACGTGAAGCGGCAGCTGATCTTCGTCGGTATCGGCGTCCTCGGCGCCGCGGTGATCATGAAGCTGCCCGTCCAGACCCTGCGGGCCCTCGGCTGGGTCGCGGTCGCCATGGCGGCGGTGCTGCTGATCCTGACCTACACCCCGCTGGGGATCAGCGTGAACGGCAACCGGAACTGGCTGTACGTCGGCTCCCGCAACTTCGCCCTCCAGCCCGCCGAGTTCGCCAAGTTGGCGATGATCGTCTGGGGCGCCAACGTGCTGGCCCGCAAGCAGCGGCTGCTCGACCAGCCCAAGCACCTGTTGATCCCGTTCCTGCCGGTCAGCGTGCTGCTGATACTGCTGGTGGTCTTCCAGGGCGATGCCGGCACAGCCGTGGTGATGGCGAGCATCGTGGCCGGGATCTTATGGATCGTCGGAGCCCCGATGCCGGTGCTGGCCGGCCTGGCCGCCGCCGGAGCCGCCGGGGTGGCCGCTATGTTCGTCACCTCGCCGGTGCGGATGCGCCGCCTGGCCGCCTTCCTGGACCCGACGCTGAACGCCGGCGGCATCAACGACCAGGCCAGCTCCGGCCTCTGGGCGATCGCCTCCGGCGGCTGGTGGGGGGTCGGGCTGGGGGCCAGCCGGCAGAAGTGGGGCAGTCTGCCCGAGGCCCACACCGACTTCATCTTCGCCGTGCTGGGGGAGGAGTTCGGTCTGCTCGGCAGCCTGATGGTGCTGGGTCTGTTCGCGGTCCTCGGCTACGCCGGCGTCCGGATCGCGATCCGCTCCGACGATCCCTTCGCCCGGTACGCGGCCGGCGGGGTGACCGTCTGGTTCGTGGCGCAGAGCCTGTTCAACCTGGCGGTCGTGCTGCGGCTGCTGCCGGTGGCCGGCGTCCCCTTGCCGATGGTCTCCTACGGCGGGTCGGCCCTGATCGCCAATCTGCTGGCCGTGGGAGTGCTGCTGGCATGCGCCCGGCGGGAGCCCGATGCCCGGCGGATGCTGGCCCGTCGATCCAAGCGTCCCCGGTCGCGGATCACCACGGTGACCGGGTCGCGGACCGCCACGGCGCCGACCCGCCGATGAGCGGAGCCGGCTCGGTCGTGCTGGCCGGCGGTGGCACGGCCGGACACACCTCGCCGTTGCTCGCCACCGCGCGGGAGCTGCTCGAGCAGCGCCCGGACCTGCGGCTGACCGCGGTCGGAACCGCCCGCGGCCTGGAGACCACGGTGATCCCGGCCGCCGGCCTCCCGCTGGAGCTGATCCCTCCGGTACCCATGCCGCGCCGGCCGGGGGTCGACCTGGCCCTCGTCGGGCCCCGGCTCGTCTCGTCGGTTCGGGCGACTGTCGCCGTGTTGCGCCGGACCGGCGCCCAGGCGGTGCTGGGTTTCGGCGGCTACGTGTCCACCCCGGCCTACCTGGCCGCCCGACGGCTCGGCCTGCCGATCGTGCTGCACGAGCAGAACCTCCTTCCGGGCCTGGCCAACCGGCTGGCCGCTCGGCTGACACGCCACGTCTTCACCTCGTTCCCCACCACGCCGCTGCCGCACGCCACCTGCATCGGGCTGCCGATGCGACGCAGCATCACCGAGCTGGACCGGGCCGCGGCGCGGGGACCGGCGCGAGCCGCGTACGGACTTCCGGAGACCGGCGATGCCGTGCTGGTGAGCGGCGGCTCACAGGGGGCCGCGAGCATCAACCGGGCGGTGCAGGAGGCCCGGCCGGCCCTGCTGGCCGCCGGCATCTCGGTGCTGCACGTGCTCGGCGCGAAGAACATCACCCCCGACGACGTCCGCGCCGTCGACCCGGACACCGGCGCCGTGTACGTCCCGATCGCCTACGTTGAACAGATGGAGCAGGCGTACGCGGTGGCCGACCTGATGCTCGGCCGGTCCGGGGCGGGCACGGTCATGGAGACGGCGGCGGTCGGCCTACCGGCGGTGTTCGTGCCCTATCCCCACGGCAACGGCGAGCAGGCTCGTAACGCGGCCCTGGTGGTGGAGGCCGGAGGCGGGCTGCTCCTCGCCGACGCCGACTGCACTCCGGAGTGGGTGGCGACCGAGATTCCCGCGCTGCTGGGCGACTCGGTACGGCGGCGGGGAATGGCCGAGGCCCTGGCCGGTGTTGCCCGGACCGACGCCGCGGCCGTACTGGCGAAGAGGACTCTGGAGGTGATCGGCTGATGGGGCTGCTCACACCCGTCGAGCTGCCGAGCCTGGCCGATCTCGGTCCGGTGCACTTCATCGCCATCGGCGGCTCGGGCATGAACGGGATCGCATCGATGATGCTGGCCAGCGGGGTGCGGGTCAGCGGCAGTGACCGGCAGGACTCCAAGTACCTGCGCGCCCTCGAGGCAGCCGGGGCCCGGGTCCATGTCGGGCACCGGGCGGAGCAGCTCGGCGATGCCGAGACGGTGGTCGCCTCGTCGGCCATCCGGGAGGACAACCCCGAGCTCGCCGAGGCCCGGCGACGCGGGTTGCGAGTGCTGCACCGCAGCGCCGCCCTCGGTTCGCTGATGCGAGGCCGACGGGGGATCGCCGTGTCGGGCACCCACGGCAAGACCACGACAACCGCGATGATCGCCCACGTCTTGACCGGCTGCGGCCGGGACCCGTCCTTCGTCATCGGCGGCGCGCTGACCGGGTCCGGCACCGGCGGCCACCTCGGCTCCGGGGATGCGATGGTGGTGGAGGCCGACGAGAGCGACGGTTCGTTCCTGCAGTACCCGGCCGAGGTGGCCGTGGTGACCAACGTCGATCCCGACCACCTGAGCAACTGGGGCACGGCGGAGAACTACGCCGACGGGTTCCTCGCCTTCGCCACCGGCGAGAAGGTGCGGCTGGTCGTGATCAGCGCGGACGATCCCGGGGCGATCGAGCTCACCGGTCGGTTACGTGCGCGGCCCGACGGACCGGAGGTCGTCACCTTCGGGGTGGCGGACAGCGCCGACGTCCGGGTCTCCGGTGTGGAGCTGGCCGGGTCCGGCTCAGCCTTCGCTCTGCACCGGAACGGTCGGGGCGGCGCGGTCACCCTGGCCGTCCCCGGGCACTACAACGTGCTCAACGCAGCGGCGGCGTACGCGGTGGCGACCTGGCTCGGGGCCGACGAGGCCGAGGTACGACGGCAGCTGTCCGCGTACGGCGGCACCTACCGGCGGTTCCAGCACATCGGCACGGTGGACGACATCCGGGTGTACGACGACTACGCCCACCACCCGACCGAGGTGCGCAACACCCTGATCGCGGCCCGCACCGCGGCCGGCGACGGGCGCGTGGTCGTCTGCTTCCAGCCGCATCTCTACACCCGCACCCGCGACTTCTGGCCGCAGCTGGCCGAGGCTCTGGAGCAGGCCGACCAGGCCAT
>DASQVF010000423.1:0-6240 GCA_035640915.1 Propionibacteriaceae bacterium | reverse complement strand
CAGGATCTGGCGGCGCTCCGGGGAGGTGTTCTCCGGCATCACACACACCAGGCGGTATCCGGCCAGCCTGGCCGCCATGGCCAGTGAGATCCCGGTGTTGCCGCTGGTCGGCTCGAGGATGGTGGCGCCCGGACGCAGCGATCCGTCGGCCTCGGCCACCCGGATCATGTTCATCGCGGCCCGGTCCTTGATGGAGCCGGTGGGGTTGCGGTCCTCGAGCTTGGCCCACAGCCGCACCGTCGGGCTGGGCGACAGTCGCGGCAGCCCCACCAGCGGGGTGTGGCCGACCGAGTCGGCGAGAGACTCGTACCGGGTCATGTGTTGTAAGGGGGGACGACCCCCCTCAGACCCCCCGAGAAGCACCGTGCACCGCCGGCGACTGCGGGCAGCACGACCACGACGTCGCCGTCGGAGGTCGGTGCGCTCAGCCCGCCGCTGAACCGGACGTCCTCGTCGTTGACGTAGACGTTGACGAAACGGCGGAGCTCGTCGGACTCGACCAGCCGTTCCTTCAGACCGGGGTTGCGGGCGTCGATGTCGTCGATCACCTCCGACAGCGTGGCGCCGTCCCCCTGCACCGCCTTGGCGCCGCCGGTGAACGTCCGCAGGATCGTCGGGATCCGCACCTCTACTGCCATCAACCTCTCCTAGGTCAACACGTGGCCCGAGCTTGTCGAAGGCCCTTCGACAGGCTCAGGGCGCATCACCCATGCCAACACCCGCGGCCACCGGGCCTATTCCGTGACCTCGATCTCCTCCTCGGTCACCGTGCCGTCGAGGATCCGGAAGGACCGGATGCTGACCGGGCCGTCGCCGTCGGGCGACTCGGCGGTCGACACCAGCACGTAGTGGGCCTGCGGCTCGGACGCCAGCGAGATGTCGGTGCGCGACGGGTACGCCTCGGTGGCGGTGTGAGAGTGATAGACGACCACGATCTCCTCACCCGCTGCGTCCATCTCCTTGTACAGCTGCAGCTGCTCGGCCGGGTCGAAGCGGAAGAAGGTGGGTGAGCGCTCGGCGTTGGTCATCCGGATCAGCCGGTCCGCCGCGTCGCTGCCCTCGGGACCCACGATCACCCCGCAGGCCTCGTCCGGATGGTCCTTCCGGGCGTGGGCGATCATGGCGTCCACGTGCTCGCGGGCGATCCTCAGCACGCGGGCCACAGTAGCCCTCGGCCGGCCCGTCCGCGTTTGCCGTCACATGATGACCAACGGGTGTCGACCGGCAGCCGCTGACCCACGTCAGCCGTCACGTGACGGCAAACGGGAGCGAGGTTTGCGACCGAGCGAGGTTTGCAACCGAGCGAGGTCTGCGACCGGCCGTCAGGCGGCCGGCGGTCAGGCGGCCGGCGTACGCGCGGGCGCGGAGAGGTCCGACGTCGGTGCGATCTCCAACCGCTCGAGCAGGAACAGGAACGCCTCGGCGAAGGGCCGGTCTTCCACCTCGCTCCGGACCTCGTCCCAGTCCAGCTGCTCGCGGACCGCGCGGAACGCCGGGAGCATCGCCCCGAAGTCGCCGTAGTTCTCCGACAGCGAGTGCAGCTTGGCGACCATGATCGGGGTCGGCGGCAGGACCGGGATCCGGACCCCGAGCACCTCGGTCTCCTCCGCCTCCGCGATCAGCTCCGGCACCACGGTGATCCCCCGCAGCTTGTGCAGCACGTCGACCAGGCTTTCGCCCCACCACGCCTTGAACAGCCAGTCCTCGGGCGGCCGCTCGATCCGGAAGCCGGCGGCCTCCAGGCTGTTCACGGCGGCGGCCACGTCCTCCTCCGCCACCACCAGGTCGACGTCGTGCACCGGCTCCGGGGCACCGCGCACCCATAGGGCGTAGCCTCCGCCGAGTGCGAAGGGCACCCCGTCGGCCTTGAGGGCGGCCGCGGAGTGCTTGAGCGCGGAGCGGAGCTCGGACTCGGCCTCGTCGGCCGACGGTTGGGTAGTGATGCTCGGTACGTTACCCACATGCGGCTGGCCACCTTCAACCTGCTGCACGGTCGGTCGACCAGCGATGGGATGGTCGACCTCGACCGGCTCGCGGCCGCCGTGCGCACCTTGGACCCCGACATCCTGGCCCTGCAGGAGGTCGACCGCGACCAGCCGCGGTCACACTTGGCCGACCTGACCGCGGTGGCGGCAGAGGCCATGGGGGCGGTGACCCACCGGTTCGCCGCGGCCCTGTCCGGGACGCCGGGCTCGGCGTGGCTGGCCGCGAGCGAGGACGACGTGCCGGGCACGGCGGCGTACGGGATCGCGCTGCTGTCCCGCTACCCGGCGCGGTCGTGGCAGGTGCGCCGACTGCCGCGCATCCCCTTCCGGTTCCCGTACTACGTGCTCCGGGCCCGGAAGATGATCATCGTCGAGGAGGAGCCGCGCTCGGTGGTGGTCGGCCGGCTGGACACCCCGGCCGGGCCGCTCACCGTAGCCAACACCCACCTGTCCTACGTGCCCGGCTGGGGACATTGGCAGCTGCGGCAGATCCGCCAGGACCTGGCCCGGGAGACCGACCCGGTGGTGCTGATGGGAGACCTGAACATGCGCGGCCCGGTGCCGTCACTGCTCACCGGCTTCACCGCACTGGCCCGGCACCTGACCTTCCCGGCCGACCGGCCGGACGCCCAGCTGGACCACATCCTGCTGCGCGGCCACCTCGGGAGGGTCGTGGGCAGCAGCGCGCCGCGACTGCCGCTGTCGGACCACCGGGCCCTGAGCGTCGACCTGAGCGTCAGCGCTCGACCAGCCGCACGTCGAGGGTGAGGTCCGCCGAGCCATCGACTTCCGGCGTGGCGTCAGGCCGGACTGATACGAAAGGGGTTGTCGCCGTCGCCGGAAGGGGCCCCGCCGCATGATCCACACCGACAACTACATCCGCTACACCCGCGTCGACTCGGTCACCGACACCGCGACCGGGGTGGAGGCCGAGCTCCACCGGGAACGACTGCGGATCGACGTGATCGGCGAGGACCTGGTGCGGATCAAGATCAGCCGGGGCGGAGAGTTCGACGAGACGCCGACCTACGCGGTGTGCCTGGACCCGCTGGCCGAGGTGCCGGAGTTCACCGTGGTCCGCGACGAGGAGCTGGTCCAGGTCCGGACCGCCGCCTGCACCGTCTCGCTGTGGCTGGACCCCTTTCGGATCGACGTGCACCGGGCCGACGGGACGCCGGTGGTGGAGACGGCCGCCGACGAGGAGGGTCGCTACTGGACCTACGCCACCCTCAACGACGCCTTCACGCTGCGCCGGAAGTGCCGGCAGGAGGACGCGATCTTCGGGCTGGGCGAGAAGGCCGGGCGGCACAATCGCAAGGGCCGCGACTTCACGATGTGGAACACCGACGTGCTCAGCCCGTACGCGACCAAGGAGTTCACCCAGGGCAAGGCGCCCGGCGATCCGCGAGGAGACAGGCTCTCGGCCGACTTCGACCCCTTCTACGTGAGCATCCCGTTCTTCTACCACCAGGACTACCCGGACGGGCGGATGGCCGGATCGTTCGTCGACAACTCCTACCGCGGCAGCTACGAGTTCTCCCCCACCGAGGAGTACCGGATCCACTTCCGTGGCGGGCAGTACACCGAGTACGTCTTCGCCGGCCCCGACATGTCGGCCATCCTGTCCGCGTACACCTGGCTGACCGGGCGCACCGCGCCGCCGCCGCTGTGGTCGCTCGGCTACCACCAGTGCCGCTGGTTCCGCTACACCCAGGCTGCGGTGGAGCGGCTCGCCGACGAGCACCGGGCGTACGACGTGCCGTGCGATTCGCTGTGGCTGGACATCGAGTACATGGACGGCTACCGGGTGTTCACCTGGGATGCCGAGCGGTTCCCCGACCCGCCGGCGATGCTGGCCAACCTCGCCGAGCAGGGCTTCCGGGTGATCACCATCATCGACCCCGGGGTGAAGTTCGACCCCGGATACGCGGTGTTCGACGCCGGGCTGGACCGGGACGTGTTCTGCCGTACCGAGGGCGGGGCCATCTATCTCGGGCAGGTGTGGCCGGGCAACACCGCCTTCCCCGACTTCGTCACCGAGGACGGCCGGAAGTGGTGGGGCGAGCTGAACGCTGCTCACGTGCAGTCCGGCCTGGCCGGCATCTGGAACGATATGAACGAGCCGGCCACCGGCGACATCCCCGAGACACCGATGCGGTTCGGACGCGGCGAGTACCCCCACGAGCGGTTCCACAACCAGTACGCGCTGCTGATGGCGATGGGGACCACCGCCGGGCTGCGCGAGCAGATGCCCGACCTGCGCACCTTCGTGCTGTCCCGGGCGGGTTTCGCCGGCATCCAGCGGTACGCGGCCAACTGGATGGGCGACAACCTGTCCCGCTGGGACCACCTCTGGGTCAGCATGCCGATGGCTGCGGGGTTCGGGCTGTCGGGGCAGGCGTTCGTCGGCGCCGACATCGGCGGCTTCGCCGGGAACACCAACCCCGAGCTGTTCCTGCGCTGGATGCAGTACGGCGTGCTGACGCCGTTCTGTCGCAACCACTCCGAGCTCGGCAACGTCGACCAGTACGCCTGGTCCTTCGGGGACGTGATCGGGACGCACGTCCGGGCGGCGATCAAGCTGCGCTACCGGCTGCTTCCGTATCTGTACGCGTGCTTCCTGACCGCGGCCGAGACCGGGGCGCCGGTGCAGCGGCCGCTGGTCTTCGACTACCAGTACGACGGGGTGGTCCGCGACACCGACGACCAGTACCTGCTCGGTCCTGACCTGCTCGTCGCCCCAGTTACCGCGCCCGGGATGACCGCCCGCCAGGTCTACCTGCCGGCCGGTGAGTGGTACGACTGGCACACCGGGGAATCGGTCGGCGGGCAGCGGTTCACGACCGCCGCCACACCGATGGAGCAGATCCCGCTGTACGCCCGGGCCGGCGCGGTGATCCCGATGTGGGTCGAAGCACCGGCGTCGACCATGGGCTTCGCCCCCAGGACGGTCGAGCTGCACCTGTTCGTGCCCGGCTCGGACGCCACCACCACCTCCATGCTGCAGGAGGACGACGGTCTCACCTTCGGGGCGCTGTCCGGCGCGTGCTACCGAACCGAGTTCAGCGTCGCGCGCGCGGGACAGACGGTGCTGCTGCAGGCGACGGTCGCCGGTGACGGCTATCCCGAGTTCGCCCGGGAGCGGTTCGTCCTGGTGCTGCACGGGGCGGCGCCGGACGAGGTGCGGGTCGACGGGACGCCGGTGACCGGCAGCGACGGACGGTTCTCGTTCGCCAATGCCGGCACCGGCTTCACCGCCGAGTTCACGGTATGACCTTCGCCGTCCGCGACGCCCGGCCCGAGGAGTACACGGCGGTGGGAGAGCTCACCGCGGAGGCGTACCGGGTGGACGGGCTGCTGAACGAGCATGAGCTCCCCACCGACGCCGCGTACGAGGCGAAGCTGCTCGACGCCGCCCGGCGGGCCCGGGAGGCCGACCTGTGGGTGGCTGTCGACGCCGACGGCACACTGCTGGGCACGGTCACCTGGTGTCCTCCTCGCTCGCCCTGGCGAGAGCTGGCCCACGCCGACCACCAGGGAGAGTTCCGGATGCTGTCGGTCGCTCCGGCCGGCCGCCGGCGCGGAGTCGGCCGGGCGCTCGTCGAGGCCTGCCTGACCCGCGCCCGCCGGGACCGGATGACCGAGCTGGTGATCTGGTCCCACCCGCGAATGCTCGGCGCGCACGCCCTGTACGACCGGATGGGCTTCCAGCGGGCGTACGACCTGGACGGCAGCCCGGTCCCGGGCGTCCACCTCTGGGGCTTCCGCCTACCGCTCTGAGCCCACCGCCCCTCCGCTGGCGGCAACCTACGTTTACGTAGGTTGCTGGCCCTTTACCCAGGTTGCAACCTGCGTAAGGGGCACGGAACCTACGTAAACGTAGGTTTCGGCCGCCGGGGCGAGGAGGTGGCACGGTTCCGGCGCCGGGGGGTGAGGAGGTAGGGGCCCGGCGCAGCCTCAGCCTGACGTGGCGTCCAAGTGCTGCAGCAGGTCGTGCGCGGCCAGCTCGACCTCCTTGTGCCGCCACTCCGACGCCCGGTAGACGCAGGCGATGAGGGCGGTGCGGTGCACCCGGCGCAGGTCCCCGTAGACGAAGGCATAGCGCGCCTTGGTCTCGTCCGACGCCCCCTCGGTCAGGCCGAGGTGCCAGGCGGCGTACTCATCCCAGGAGTGCCTGGCCAGGTACGCGTTCTGTGCCTCGGCGTTCGGCTGCACCGCACCCCAGTCGCTGTTCAGCACGTATTGACGGGCGTCT
>DASQVF010000422.1:0-3865 GCA_035640915.1 Propionibacteriaceae bacterium | reverse complement strand
CTGCTCCCGGGCCCGCACCAGCTCGGCCACCCGCTCCAGCAGCGCCGGCTCAGCCTCGAGCGAGGCCACCACCGCTGCCTGGGCCGGCACCGACACGCCGAACGGCAGCGCCACCGCCCGCAGCGCGGCCGCGATCTCGGGGGCGGCCACGCCGTACCCCACGCGGAAGCCGGCCAGGCCGTAGGCCTTGGAGAAGGTCCGCAGCACCACCACGTTCCCCCGCTCGGCCACCAGGTCCAGTCCGCGCACCCGCTCGGGATCGGTGACGAACTCCACGTACGCCTCGTCCAGCACCACCAGCACGTCCTCGGGCACCGCGTCCAGGAAGGCGACGACGTCCGCGTGCCGCAGGGCCGGCCCGGTCGGGTTGTTCGGTGTACACAGCAGCACCACCCGGGTCAGGGGCGTGATGGCGGCCTGCATCGCGGCCAGGTCGTGCACGGCTCCCGGACCGAGCGGCACCGGCACAGCGGTGGCGCCGGTGACGGCCACGGCGATCGGGTACGCCTCGAAGCTGCGCCAGGCGTACACCACCTCGTCACCGGCCTCGCAGCAGGCCTGCAGCAGGTGGTACAGCACGGCCACCGATCCGGTGCCGAAGGCCAGCCGGTCCGGCTGCACGCCCAGCCGGGCGCTGACCGCCGCCGTGATCGCGACGTTGCCCATGTCCGGGTAGCGGTTCATCTGCTGCACGGCACGGGCCGTCGCCTCCAGCACACCGGGCAGCGGCGGGTAGGGATTCTCGTTGCTGGAGAGCTTGTAGCCCACCAGGTCGCCGGCGACCGCGATTGGCGGCTTCCCGGGCTTGTAGACCGGGACCCGGCCGACCGCCGGGCGGACTCTCACGCCCATCTCAGATCCGCACCTCGCCGCGCGGCGTGCTGAACACGGCCGAGGTGAGACCGGGGCGGACCAACGGCTCGGACCAGGCGATGTCCACGTCGGACAGCACCCGCTCGCACTGCCCGCCCAGCCACTCGTCCACCCGGTCCTGGCGCCCGGCGATCTCGATCCGGAGCAGCTCGACCTCCCGTCCACCGTTGGAGGGGTGCAGCGCCGGATCGCTCTCCCAGTGCACGAAGAACGGCAGCTGCGGGTCGGCCATCAGGTCGAGAACGCCGATCTGGTGCCAGCTCAGCAGCTCCCCGTCCGGCAGGTATCGGTGACCCTCGATCGCCGCCCGGCCCAGCCGTCGCTCGATCGGTTGGAGATCATCGACCGCGACGACCCAACCCAGCCAGCCGCCACCCTGAGCCGTCCGCGCCCGGACCGCCTGCCCGAAGGGCGCCTTGTCCGCCGCCGGATGGTCCAGCACGCCGACGACCTCCAGGTAACGGCCGCCGGTCATCGGCAGGATCTGGTTACGGGTGCCGAAGCGCGGATGGAACCCCCCATCGTGAAAGCGCGCCCCGAGCCGTTCGGCCAGCCACTGCGCCGTCTCGACCAATCCCTCAGGACCGGCCGCGAAGGACAGGTGATCCAGGTGCATGCCGACATTCTGGCCAATGGGCTCAGCAGGACCGCAGGGAGGCAGGTCGCCGAGCGTCGGCCGGGTGCTGCAGCCGCTGCCCATCCCGGGAGGCGAACTCGGCGCACAGCTCGGCCAGCACGGCGTACCCGGCGGGGCCCATCAGCGCGGTCAGCTCGGCGGCGCAGCTGAGGTAGACCGGCTGCCGGCCGTGATGGGCGTCGGTGTTGGCCGTGCAGTACCAGTCGAGGTCGGCGCCGCCGGGTCCCCAGCCGTCGCGCCCGTACTCGCCGATGGTCACCTCGGTGTAGGTGGTGTCGTCGGTGCGGGTCACCGTGCGGTACTGGCGCCGGATCGGCAGCTGCCAGCACACGTCCGGCTTGGTCTCCGACAGCTCGCGGCCGGTGTCGCGGGCCAGCAGGTGCAGTGCGCAGCCAGCCCCGCCGGGGAAGCCGGGCCGGTTGAGGAAGATGCACGCGCCGTCGACGATCCGGGTCTTGCGATCCGGCTTCTCGCCCGCACGGACCTGAGCCAGGTCTTCGTACTCCGCCCAGCCGTTCCGACGTCCCTCGGCGCGGTGCTGCCATTGAGCCGGAGTCAGCTGGCCGACCGCCTTGGCCACCCGCCGCTCGTCGGCGGCGTCGGCGAAGTGGGCGCCCAACGTGCAGCAGCCGTCGTCGGGCCGGTCGGCGTAGATGCCCCGGCAACCCTGGCCGAAGATGCAGGCCCAGTACGAGGTCAGCCAGGTCAGGTCGCAGCGGAACAGCTGCTCCGGATCGGCCGGATCGGGGAACTCCGCGAACGCTCGGGGAAATCCAATCGACACTTCCGGCACAGACGGATAGTAGGTCTACCCTTTTCGGTGTGAAGACCAATGCCGACGGGAAGCCGATCAGGGTCCCGCCGGCGAAGGTCGGTCTCTCCACTTCCGCGGTCTATCCCGAGACCACCTCCAGCGCCTTCGAGCTGGCCCGCCGACTGGGCTACGACGGGGTGGAGCTGATGGTCGGCATCGACCCGGTGTCGGCCGACATCGACGCGGTCGAGAAGCTGCGGGACTACCACGGCGTGCCCGTGCTGTCGGTGCACTCGCCCTGCCTGCTGATCACCCAGCGGGTCTGGGGCACCGACAGCTGGGCCAAGCTCGAGCGCTCGGCCGACGCCGCCCGCCGGCTCGACGCCGACGTCGTGGTGGTGCATCCCCCCTTTCGCTGGCAGCGGGAGTACGCACGCGGCTTCGTCGAGGGGGTCCGCCGGCTGGCGGAGGAGACCGGAGTCATGTTCGCGGTGGAGAACATGTACCCATGGCGTACGCCGGGCGGTGAGCTCAAGGCCTACCTGCCCGGATGGGACCCGACCGAGCTCGACTACGCCGACCTGACGCTGGACCTCTCCCACGCCTCGACCGCCAACCAGCAGTCGCTCGACCTGGCCCAGACCTGGGGCTCGCGGCTGCGGCACGTCCACCTGACCGACGGCACCGGCTCGATCAAGGACGAGCACCTGGTGCCGGGCCGCGGCGACCAGCAGGCCGACCGGGTGCTGCAGTACTTCGCCGAGCAGGACTTCGCCGGCCACATCATCCTCGAGGTCAACCTGCGCCGCAGCATGACCCGGGCCGAGCGCGAGGAGAGCCTGGCCGAGTCCCTGGCCTACTCCCGGCTGCACCTGGCCGCCCCGGTCACGCCGTCCTACGCGGTGGACGCCGGCGGAGTGGCCAGCGCGCTCTAGGTCGATCAGAGGCCGCGGTTAGAGTCGGGCCGTGCTCCGTCGTGCGCTGCTCGGACTCTCCCGCAACGAGCGGGCCAGGACGCTGCTGACCCGGGCGCCGATCACCGCCGAGGTGGTCGATCGGTTCGTGGCCGGGGAGACCGCCGACGAGGCGGTGACGATCGCCCGGCGGCTGACCGAGGCCGGCCTGCTGGTCAGTCTCGACCACCTCGGCGAGGACACCACCGATCGGACGGACGCCGAGCGCGTCGTCACCGAGTACGTCACGCTGCTGACCCGGCTCAGCGATGCCGGGCTGACCGGGTCGACGGAGGTGTCGGTCAAGCTCACCGCGCTCGGCCAGGCCCTGGGCGACGACGGGCCGATGATCGCGGTGGAGAACGCCGCCACCATCTGCTGGGCCGCTCAACGCGCGGGGACCATGGTCACCCTCGACATGGAGGACCACACCACCACCGACGCGACGCTCGAGGCCCTGGCCGAGCTGCGCAAGGAGTTTCCCGGCACCGGTGCGGTGCTGCAGGCCTACCTCCGCCGCACCGAGGGGGACTGCCGCGACCTGGCGTACGCCGGATCCCGGGTGCGGCTGTGCAAGGGCGCGTACGCCGAACCGGAGAGTGTGGCGTTCCGCAGTGGGCATGAGGTGAATCTGGCCTACGTGCGCTG
>DASQVF010000421.1:0-4999 GCA_035640915.1 Propionibacteriaceae bacterium | reverse complement strand
GACGCTGATCGTGGTCACCGCCATCGCCCTGGCGGTGATCTTCTTCCTGAGCAACGCGATCCGGGTCATCCGCCAGCAGCGGGTGGGCCTGGTCGAGCGGCTGGGCAAGTTCAAGCGCACCCTGGAGCCGGGCCCGCACCTCGTGGTGCCGGTGCTGGACAAGGTCCGCTACAACCTCGACATGCGGGAGAACGTGGTCCCGTTCCCGCCGCAGGGCGTGATCACCGAGGACAACCTGATGGTCAACATCGACTCGGTGATCTACTTCCAGATCATCGACCCGGTGCGGGCGGCGTACGAGGCGCAGGACTACATCCGGGCCATCGAGCAGCTGACCATGACCACGCTGCGGAACATCATCGGCGGCCTGGACCTGGAAGAGACCCTGACCAGCCGCGAGGAGATCAACCAGAAGCTGCGCATCGTGCTGGACGAGGCCACCGGCAAGTGGGGGATCAAGGTCAACCGGGTGGAGCTGCGGGCGATCGAGCCGCCGGCCACCATCCGCGACGCCATGGAGAAGGGCGCCCGGGCCGAGCGCGACAAGCGGGCGGCGATCCTGATCGCCGAGGGCCAGCGGCAGTCCCAGATTCTGTCCGCCGGCGGTGAGAAGGAGTCGGCCATCCTGCGGGCGCAGGGCGACCGGGAGGCCGCGGTGCTGCGGGCCCAGGCCGACCGGCAGGCGCAGATGCTGCGGGCCGAGGGCGAGGCGCAGGCGATCGACACGGTGTTCAACGCCATCCACGCCGGACAGCCGGACCAGGCCCTGCTCGCGTACCAGTACATGCAGATGCTGCCGACGATCGCCCGGGGCGACGCCAACAAGGTGTGGATCGTGCCGAGCGAGCTGAACAAGGCGCTGGAGGGGCTCGGCAGCGCGGTCGGCTCGCTGACCTCGGCCATCCCGGCGCAGGCGAAGGGCGACTTCACCCCGCCGGAGAAGATCGACGTGCAGGCCGAGATCCGGCAACAGGAAGCCTTGGAGGACGCCGTCGCCGAGAAGACGATGGAGGAGGCGCTGGCCGCCGCCCAGGAGGCCGAGCGGCCGCTCACGCGGGGCGACAAGCCGGCGGTGGCAGAGCAGCTGGCCGTCTCGACCGGGCCCAACGGGACGGGCACTGAAGCCGGACCGCAGCAGTATCCAGCGCAGTCGGAGTACACGGCGGGCCCGAACTACGCGACGGCCTATGAGCCGGGGGGCCAGCCGAACCCGCAGCGTTGAGCTGGCTGGAGCTGCTGGGGCTGCTTGCGGCCGGCGGCGCCGCCGGACTGATCAACACCGTGGTCGGGTCGGGCACCCTGGTCACCTTTCCGGTGCTGCTGGCCTTCGGCGTGCCGCCGGTGGTGGCCAACGTGTCCAACACCGTCGGGCTGACTCCCGGGTCGCTGTCCGGGGCGCTGGCCACCCAGAGAGACCTGGCCGGGCAGCGGACCCGGGTGCTGCGCTTCGGCGTCGCCTCGCTGGTCGGTGGGGTAGTGGGGGCGGTGCTGCTGCTCCGGCTGCCGTCGTCGGCCTTCGATGCGATCGTGCCGGTGCTGATCGGCATCGGCTGCGTCCTGGTCGTCGTTCAGCCGTGGCTCTCCCGGCGCCTGGCCGAGCGGCGGGCGAATCTGGACGTCGCCGCGCCACCGGCGCACGGCTCGGTGTGGCTGTGGCTGGGGATCCTGGTCACCGGCGTCTACGGCGGGTACTTCGGGGCCGCGCAGGGCGTGCTGCTGCTGGCCATCCTCGGCATCGGGCTCACCGAGAGCCTGAACCGGATCAACGCGGTGAAGAACGTGCTGGCCCTGATCGCCAACGCGGTGTCCGCCCTGCTCTTCGTCCTGCTGCCCCTCACGCCGTGGGCGTACCCACAGGCCCGGGTCAACTGGCCGGCCGCGCTGGCCATCGCGGTCGGCGCGGTGCTGGGGGCCCAGCTCGGCGGCCGGGTGGGACGGCGCCTGCCCCAGACGGTCTACCGGGTGGTCATCGTCGTGGTCGGCGTGGCCGCGATCGTCGGCCTGCTCAGCGACTAGGCGGGCCGACGCCGCATCAGTTGACCACCGCCTCCTCCTGGTTGCCGAGGATCGCGTTCACGGTGGCGGCGACGGACATGTGGCTGGTGTCCAGCCACAGTCCCTGGTCGCCCAGCTCGCGGACCATCTCCTCGTGCATGTGGGCCCACGCCTGCAGCACGTACTCGTCCGGACGTTCCCGGTCGCGGGCCCGCGCGACGTCGATCGAGGGGGTCAGAATGACCAGCCCGACCGGCTCATCGGGAAGCTGGTCGAGGTAGTTCTGCAGTCGCTCGGCCGACCCGATCACGTAGTCGAGCACGACCGCGTAGCCCTCGCTGCGGAACGAGCGGGCCAGCAGGCACTGGTTGCGCACGCAGAGGTCGGTGGGGCGGTTGGCCTCCTCGTCGCCGAACGGATCCGGCGGGGCGCTGCCGCCCACCACCAGGTGCTGGATCACGTCGCCGGGGATGTGGGCGCCGCGGGTGAACCGCGCCGCCAGGGCGGCCGAGGTCGCTGTCTTGCCGGACCCCGGGATCCCGGTGACCAACCAGGTCCGGACGACGAGGCTCACGTCAGGAGCTCGGGGAGCCGGCCTGGGTCAGGGCGAGGACCTCGGCCGACGGGAGCAGGGCCAACGCGGGACCCGGCAGGAGGATCTTGCTGCCGCGGATGCCACTGCCGATCACCACCCACTCGGGCCGGACCGTCGCCTCGTCGACCAGGATCGGCCAGCCGTCGGGCAGCCCGATCGGGGTGATGCCCCCGTACTCCATCCCGGTCCGGCGAACGGCCTCGTCCATGCTCGCGAAGGAGATCTTGCGTACGTCGAGGTGCCTGCGCACCGTCTTGTTGACGTCCGCACGGTCGGTGGCGAGCACCATGCACGCCGCCATGGTGGACGTCTCGCCCCGCCGCCCGGCCACGACCACGCAGTTGGCCGAGACCTCGAGCGGGACCGCGTACGCCGCACAGAAGGCGGCCGTGTCGGCGAGGTCCGGGTCGATCGGGGCCACCCGGCAGTCCAGGGACGAGGCGGTGATCGCGAGGGCCACGGGCGGCGCGAGCAGCTCGGGGTGCTCGGCCGCCGGCTGCCAGTCCAGGTTGCCGACGAACGGTGCACTCATCGGGGGTCCAAGGGGGTCGTCCCCCTTGCCGGATCGAATCGCATCAGAGCAAGATCATAACGATGCCCGCGCAAGCGCCGGCCCAGCCGAGGCTGGCGAAGGTCCCGATGATGAAGCGCTCGGTGGCCCCAGTGCCCTGCCCGGCCCGCAGCTCGGGGTAGCGGGCGAAGGCCTTGACGGCGACTATTGCGGCGATGCCCTCCGGCCAGCCGGCCAGCAGGGTGCCCAGCATGGCCAGCCGCTCCAGGCCGCCGATCAGCGCGCCGCCCCGCAGGATGGTCCGCTGCACCCGCGGCGCCCCGGGCGGCGCCGTCGCGTCGGCGAATCCGAAGATGGAGATCACCAGAACGTTGCCGCAGGTGAGTGCGGCCAGGGCCGCGATGCCGACCGCGATCCACGACCAGGGCGGCGGGACGGGGCCGGACACGGCGAACAACCAGGCCACGGTGACGGACACGACCACGTGTCCGGCCAGCAGCAGCACGACCCCTGGCGGCCGGGTGAACGCCGACCGGCGGCGGCGAATCTGGGCGGCCCCGATCAGGGCGCTGGCCAGGGCCAGTGCGGCCCACAGCAGCATCCCGGCCCCGGCGTACCCGTTCACGCCGACGCCGACCGGTCGGCCCGGGCCAGCATCCGCACCAAGGTCGGCCGGATCGCGACCTCCAGATCCCACCGCGCGGCCTGCAGTCGCTGGCCGACCGCCTGCCGGCTGATCTTCAGCTGCCGGGCGACCTGGCTCTGGGTCTGGCCGGCGAGCATCAGGTCGACCGCCTGCCAGCCGGACTCGCTGCGCCGGTGCCGTAGGGCGGCGGTGAGCCGCCACACCGTCTGGAGGTCGTAGGCCTCGTGGTCGCTCTCGTGCGCGGCCACCACCGCGAGGTGACTGGGCTCGGTCTTGGCCGCCTCGACCGCCGTCCGGGCGCACAGAAAGGCCGGACCCCGGGCGGACCGGGAGTCGGCGGGCAGGGGCTGCTCGACCGGCCCGATGCCCAGCCCGATGTGCCACTGCTCGTACCGCATGAGCAGCAGGATGGCATCGACCACTGACGCGGGCTCGTCGAGCAGGCCCTGGAACTCGTCTCCCACCGTGCGCGTGAACGGGAGCTGCGTGGCGACCCCGGACAGCAGGGCCAGGGCAGCCTGGACCGCGTCGCGAGTCTCCCGCGACTCCCGCTGGTCTACCGTCAGAACGAACGGCACGCGACAAGGTTACGGACTTGCTGACCGCATTCGCAAGGCCGGTGACTTGACAGAGAGAGGTTCCCCGGAGGTGTCGAGCACAACTGTCGTCGAGGACGTCGACGACCCGCGGCTGTCCGACTACGTCCGGCTGCGAGACGCCACGCTACGGCGGTCCATCGAGACCGCAGGTGGGCTGTTCATCGCCGAGGGCGAAAAGGTCATCCGGCGGGCCGTCGAGGCGGGCTACCGGCCGCGGTCGTTCCTGCTGGCCGAGCGCTGGCTGACCGGACTGCAGGACGTGGTCGGCCGCTGGCCGGACGCCCCGGTCTACCTGGTCAGTGAGGCGCTGGCCGAGCAGGTCACCGGCTTCCACGTGCACCGGGGGGCGCTGGCCTCGCTGCACCGCGAGCAGCGGCACACCGTCACCGACCTGCTCGCGCTCCGCCGGCTGGTCGTGCTGGAGGACATCGTCGACCACACCAACGTCGGAGCGATCCTGCGCAACGCGGCCGGCCTGGGCTGGTCGGGTGCGCTGCTCTCGCCACGCACCGCCGACCCGCTCTACCGCCGGGCGGTCAAGGTCAGCATGGGCGCGGTGTTCTCACTGCCGTGGGCCCGGTTGGACGACTGGGGCCGGGCGCCCGGCCAGCTGGCGGAGGCGGGTTTCACCACGGTCGCGTTGACCCTGACCG
>DASQVF010000420.1:0-9894 GCA_035640915.1 Propionibacteriaceae bacterium | reverse complement strand
GCGTTGACCACCTGGACCAGGTAGTGCTTGACCGCCGGGCTGATGTAGACGTTCTTGACCGCCTCGGTCAACCCCCGGATCGTGCGTCCGTCCGTCACCGGCTCCAGCGCGGCGAGCGGGTCGTAGGACCCGTGCGACTCGAGCATGTCCAGCTCGGCATTGGGGGTGGGATAGCCCATCTCGATCCGGGCCATGAATCGGTCGCGCTGCGCCTCGGGGAGGGGATAGGTGCCCTCCATCTCGATCGGGTTCTGTGTCGCGACCACCATGAACGGGCTCTCGAGCACATACGTCGTGCCGTCGACGCTGACCTGGCGCTCCTCCATCGACTCCAGCAGCGCGGACTGGGTCTTCGGCGAGGCCCGGTTGATCTCGTCGCCGACCACGATGTTGGCGAAGATGCCGCCCGGCTTGAACTCGAAGTCACGGGACTCGGCGTTGAACACCGACACCCCGGTGATGTCGGACGGAAGCAGGTCGGGGGTGAACTGGATCCGGCGCACCGAGCACGCGATGGACCGGCCCAGGGCCTTGGCCAGCATCGTCTTGCCGACGCCGGGTACGTCCTCGATCAGCAGGTGGCCCTCAGCGAGCAGCACGACCAGGGCCAGGTCCACCGAGCTCCGCTTGCCCTCGATCACACTCTCGATGGCCTGGCGCACCTGGCCCATCACCTGGACCACGTCGCCGAGGGAGTACTCCGTGGAGGTGTCGCGGCCCAGTTGGACCGTCCTGTCGTAGCTGATGCTCAATGCCCCCTCCGGGTTCGCCCGCTCGGCCCGTATGTGCGTCGACACGCCCTAACCCTATGCGGTCGCCGGAGAACCGGTATCTGCCGCGGAACACGCCCGGAGGAGGTGATTTGGCCATTCAGGGGAGCGGGTGGAGGAAAGTGGAGTACGGCGGATCTCTAGTGGGGCGAAGGAGGGTGGCCCGTGTTTCTCGGCACCCATACTCCGAAGCTCGACGAAAAGGGCCGCCTGATCCTTCCGGCGAAGTACCGAGACGAGCTCAGCGACGGCCTGGTGATCACCCGGTTCCAGGAGCGATGCCTAGCCATCTGGCCGCGAGCTGTGTTCGTCGAGGTGGCCCAAACCGTGAGGAGTGCCTCCTCCAGCCAGCAGCACGTCCGCGACTACCAGCGCATGCTCGCGTCGGGGGCCTCGGACGAGACGCCGGACAAGCAGGGCCGGGTGACGATCCCACCCCACCTGCGGGCGTACGCGGGCCTGGAGAAGGACTGCGTCGTGGTGGGGGCCATCAACCGGGTCGAGGTCTGGGACGCCGCCGCGTGGGAGCAGTACTCCGCTGAGAAGGAATCGGCGTTCGCCGAGCTGAACGACACCGTGTTCCCGGGCATCTGAGAACGCGGACCGCAGGAACGACACGGGGCAACGCGTGTCGAGAGGCTTCAACCCGCAGGTCGGCTCCCTGGCACACCTTCCCCGGTGCCAGGTAGTACTCCCCCAGGCCTCGGGTTGAAACCCCTCGACACGGGCTGCGACACCCACCGCGAAGGGTCGAGAACTACATGTCCATACGCGTACTACCCCGGGCGTCGGCACCGGGGCGGCGGCGGATCCGTGACGACGCCCGCGACTCACTGGCCGCGGCCGCCGTCTCGCTGGGTGGCAGCATCGCCCTGACCGTCACTCTCGCCGTCCTGCTGCGGTGGCTGGGATGAGTACGCCGCCCCGGCATCTCCCGGTGATGCTGGCCGAGATCGTCGAGCTGCTGGCTCCCGCCCTGGCGGGTACCGAGCCGGTGCTGGTGGACTGCACCCTCGGGCTGGGCGGACACGCCGACGCCCTGCTGCGCGCCTGCCCCGACGCGCACCTGGTGGGCCTTGACCGCGACCCGGAAGCCCTCACCCTGGCCGCCGAGCGGCTGGCTCCGTTCGCCGACCGGATCACCCTGGTCGAGGCGGTCTACGACCAGCTGCCGGACGTGTTGGGCCGGCTCGGCCGTCCCCGCGTGCAGGGCATCCTGCTGGACCTCGGCCTGTCGTCGCTGCAGATCGACGACCCGGAGCGGGGGTTCGCCTACGCGTACGACGCACCGCTGGACATGCGGATGGGACCACAGGAACTGACCGCGGCCGAGGTGGTCAACACCTACCCGAAGGCCGACCTGGCGCGGATCCTGCGCACCTACGGCGAGGAGCGCTTCGCCGACCGGATCGCCGGGCGGATCGTCGCCGAGCGGGCGCGCGAACCCTTCGTGACCTCCGGCCGGCTGGTCCGGCTGCTCGACGACGCGGTACCGGCCAGGTCCCGGCGCACTGGCGGGCACCCGGCCAAGCGGACCTTCCAGGCGCTACGGATCGAGGTCAACGGTGAGCTGGCGGCCCTGGAGTCGGTGCTGCCCGACGCGGTCGCCGCACTCGCCGTGGGTGGCCGGATCGCGGTGCTGGCCTACCACTCGCTGGAGGACCGGCTGGTCAAGCAGCTGCTCGCGGCCGGCGCCCGCGACCGCGCCCCGCGGGACCTGCCCGTCGTGCCGCCCGAGCTGGGTCCGGAGCTCCGGTTGCTGACCCGAGGGGCGCAACGCCCGACGGAGGCCGAGGTCGCCGCCAACCCTCGGGCCGCCTCAGCCCGGCTACGGGCGGCGGAGCGGATCATGGAGAGGACGGCCGCGTGAGCGCCTTGTGGGAGGGCCTCGTCCCGTCGCCCGCCCGGGCCCGGCTGCGGCCGGTCGCCAGCCCGGCACCCCGGCTTGCCCGAGTCCCCTTCCTGCTCGTCGTGATCGGCATCTTCGGACTGGGCATGGCCGGGCTGCTGATGCTCAACACCACCCTGCAGAGCCAGGCGTTCGAGGCGCGGGCGCTCAACCGGCAGGCGACCGAGCTGGCGTACCTCCAGGCCGATCTGGAGCAGCGGCTGGACGCAGCCGCGAGTCCGCGCGAGCTGGCCCGCAACGCCTCCCGGCTGGGCATGCGACCCAACCCGCATCCCGCCTTCCTGATCCTGCCGGAGGGACGGGTGGTCGGGAAGCCGGAGTCGGTGAGTGGTCGCGAGCAGGAGGTCCTGGTCGTCAAGACCCCAGAGCAGATCGCGGCCGAGCAGGCGGCCGCCAAGGCAAAGGCCGAGGCCAAAGCCAAGGCGGAAGCCGAGAAGAAGAAGAAGGCCGCGGAGGAGCGCGCCGCCGCCGAGCGGAAGAAGAAGGCGGCCGAGAAGAAGCAGCAACAGCAGGCACGGGCCGCGGCGCAGGAGGACGAAGGCTGATGGTGCAGGAACGCCGCCCGCCCGCCGCCGGTCATCCCGTCCGGTCCCGCAGCCGTTCCGGGCACCGACCCGCGGCCACCGGGCGGACCAGCGTCCAGCACAGCCGGAGCGAGCGGGTCCTACGGGACGGCGCCGGCACGCGGGGTGCCGTCCCGTTCCGCCGCCCGCCGGTTTCCGGGTCCCGGCTGCGACGGAGGGGCGTACGCGGTCGGCGCCGGGTGCTCCGGCTGCCGCTCGCCCCGGCCACCCGCCGGCTGCACCTGCTGCTGATCGTCGCGGCCATGGCGTTGTCGCTGTGCGCCGGCCGGCTGCTCCAGCTGCAAGGTTTCGACTCCTCGTCCTACCCGACCGACGCCCTGCTGCGCACCCTGCCGCTGCTGCCGGCCCGCGGGGAGATCACCGACCGCAACGGGCTGGTGCTGGCCTCGACCCAACCCGCCGTCGCGGTGACCGCGGACCCGACGCTGACCAGCGAGCGGGCGCCCGAGGTGGCCGAGGTCGTCTCCCGGCACCTCCGGATGCCGACGGCCGAGCTGATGCCGCTGCTGACCAAGCCGTCGACCCACTTCGTCTACCTGAAGAAGCAGGTGCCGGCGCTGACCTACAGCGCCCTGGCCGCCGAGCTCTCCGCTCGCAAGATCTACGGGGTCTTCCGGGAGGCCGACCCGGTACGGACCTACCCGGGAGGCACCGTGGGCTCGTCGGTGCTCGGTTTCGTCGGGGCGGACGGCAAGGGCCTGGCCGGGGTGGAGCTGAAGTACAACACCGACCTGGCCGGCGTGGAGGGGGAGCAGACCTTCGAGAGCGCCCCGAACGGCAGCCGGATCCCGTTGGGAGACAACTCGCTGAAGCCGGCCCGCAACGGGATGAACTACCAGCTCACCCTGGACTCGGAGGTCCAGTGGGCCGCCGAGCGGCTGCTGGAGACCCGGGTGAAGGCGCTCGGCGCCGACTCCGGATTCGCCGTCGTCCTGGACGTCCGGACCGGCCAGCTGCTGGCCCTGGCCAACGCGCCCGGGTTCGACGCCAACCGGCCGCAGCAGTCGGCCAAGGAGAACCGGGGCAACCGCGCCGTCTCGGCGCCGTACGAGCCCGGAAGTGTCCAGAAGGTGCTGACCGCGGCGGCGCTGGTCGACTCCGGCACCGCCACCCCGGACACCAAGGTCGAGGTGCCGCGCCGGCTCAAGTCCAACAACCGGTATATCAAGGACGCCTTCGGGCACGAGTCCGCGATCCTCAAGTTGAACCTGCGCGGGATCATCGCCAAGTCGTCCAACATCGGTACCGCGATCCTGGCCCGGCAGCTGAGCACCGAGACGTTGTACCGCTACCTGACCAGCTTCGGCCTGGGCGCCCGCACCGGCATCGAGCTGCCGGGGGAGTCCCGCGGCATCGTCGCGTCCCCGGACAAGATGGCCGTCGGTCAGCGTGACCAGATGGCCTTCGGCCAGGCGCTCTCGGTCACCGGCGTGCAGCAGGCCGCCGCTGTCGCGAGCGTCGTCAACGGTGGCGTCTACCACCCACCGACGATCATCAAGGGCGTTACCGACGCCGACGGCCGTGAGGTCGCGGTCGAACGCCAGCCGTCCCGGCGGGTGATCTCGGCCGGGTCGTCGGCGCAGGTCCGGGACCTGATGAGTGCGGTGATCGAGAGCGAGGGCGGTCAGCGAGCCCTCAAGCTCGACCGCTACACCAGTGGCGGCAAGACCGGCACCGCCCAGCGGGCCGACCCCGCGTGCCGCTGCTACCGCGGCTACGTCACCTCGTTCATCGGCTTCGCGCCGCTGGACGACCCGAGGATCCTGACCTACGTCGTGATCACCAACCCCAAGTCCGCCCAGTCGGGGAGTGCGTCGGCTGCTCCGGTGTACAAGGACCTGATGAACTTCGTGCTGCCGCGGTACTCGGTCGTGCCGGATGACCGGGAGCCCGCCGGCCGCCCCACGGAGTGGGAGTGAACCAGGAGACATCGACCACTCCTGGCGAGGCACTCGCTAACGTCGAGGCCGTGCCTCTCGTGTCGCCGCCGTCCGCCCTGCGGCCGCGGAACCGTCCCGCCGTGGCCCTGGCCGACCTGTTCCCGGGCGCCGGCCCGGAGCGGGTGCACGGCATCACGCTGGACTCGCGGCTGGTCCTTCCCGGCGACCTGTACGTCGCGCTGCCCGGTCGGCACCACCACGGCGCCGAGTTCACCTCGGCGGCGGTGGCGGCCGGCGCGGCGGCGGTGCTGACCGATCCGGCGGGTGCTCGGCTGGTCGCCGGGACGTCGGTGCCGGTGGTCGTGGTCGACGACCCGCGGCAGGCGATGGCCGCGACCGCGGCGAGCATCTACGGCCGGCCCGCCGACGCGATGACGATGTACGCCGTCACCGGGACGAACGGCAAGACCACCACCAGCTTCCTGCTCGACTCCGCCCTCCGGGCCGGTGGCGTACGCACCGGCATGGTCGGCACGATCGGCTACTTCCTCGACGGAGGGCCCCTGGCGTCGACCCGCACCACGGTGACCACTCCGGAGGCGACCGAACTGCAGGGTCTGCTCGGCTACCTCCAGGAGCAGGGCGCGACCGCGGTGGTGATGGAGGTCTCCTCGCACGCCCTGGCCCTGGGGCGGGCCGACGCCGTGGTGTTCGCGACCGCCGCCTTCACCAACCTCGGCCGCGACCACCTGGACTTCCATTCCGACGAGGAGGCCTACTTCGAGGCGAAGGCCTCGCTGTTCACCCCGGAACGCACCCGGCATGCCGTGGTGAACGTCGACGACCCGCGGGGCCGGCAGCTGGCGGAGCGGGTGGTCCGGAACGGCCGGGTGGAGCTGACCACGGTCGGTCTGGGCGGGACGACGGACGTGGCCGCACTGGACTGCGACCTGCGAGCCGACGGTCGGACCGCCGTACGCGCGCGGCTGCGGAGCCGCCCGCTGACCTTCACTCTCGGCCTGCCGGGGGCTTTCAACGTCCGGAACGCGATCACCGCCCTGGCCATGGTGGAGATCACCGGCGGGGATGTGGAAGCAGCCGCCGCCGGGCTCGCCGAGGCGTCGGTCCCGGGTCGGATGCAGCGGGTGGACCTCGGTCCGGACGCGCCGGTGGTCTACGTGGACTTCGCCCACACGCCGCAGGCGGTGGCCGCGGCCCTCGAGGCCGTCGGGTCGCGGCGGCGGATCGCCGTGCTGGGCTGCGGCGGCGACCGGGACCCCGAGAAGCGGCGGCCGATGGGTGCCGCGGCTGCCCGGCACGCCGACCTGGTCGTGGTCACCGACGACAACCCGCGCAGCGAGGACCCCGCGGCGATCCGCGCGGAGGTGCTGGCCGGAGCCCGAGCCGCCGGCGGCAGCGCCGAGGTGGTCGACGGCGGCGACCGCCGCTCCGCCATCCGGCTGGCCCTGCAGCAGGCCCGGGCCGGGGATGTGGTGGCCGTGCTCGGCAAGGGGCACGAGCTCGGTCAGGAGGTCGGCGGTGCCGTGCTCCCATTTCGCGATGCCGACATCGTCGCCGCCGAGTGGGCCGGCCTGGGTGGGGAGGGGGAACGGTGATTCCGCTGCCCGTCGCCGAGCTGGCCGCGGTGCTGGGAGCCGACCTGGTGGGCCCCGGCGAGCCGGCGGCCCTCGTCACCTCGGTCACGGCGGACAGCCGGAGCGTCGGGCCGGGAGCGCTGTTCGTGGCGTTGCCCGGCACCCGGGCCGACGGTCACGCCTTCGTCCCTGCCGCGTACGCCGCTGGTGCGGCCGCCGCGCTGACCCGGCAGCCGGTGGCGGACGTCCCGTGCCTGGTGGTCGGGGACCCGCTGGTCGCCCTGGGTCGGTTGGCCCGGCACCTGGTCGACCGGGGCGCCTCGGCCGGGCTGCGGGTGGTCGGCATCACCGGTTCGCAGGGCAAGACCTCGACCAAGGACCTGCTCAGCCAGGTCCTGGAGAACGCCGGGCCGACCGTGGCTCCGGCGGGCAACCTCAACAACGAGCTCGGCGTCCCGCTGACCGTCAGCCGGATCGACGAGCACACCCGGTTCCTGGTCGCGGAGATGGGCGCCCGCGGGATCGGCCACATTGCCTACCTGTGCGACATCGCCCCGCCGACCGTCGGGGTGGTGCTGAACGTCGGGCACGCCCATATCGGTGAGTTCGGCGGGCAGCCGGCGATCGCTCAGGCCAAGGGTGAGCTGGTCGAGGCGCTGCCGACCGGGGGCACCGCGGTGCTCAACGCCGAGGACCCGCTGGTCTGGGCCATGCGGGAGCGGACCGCCGCGCCGGTGCTGGCCTTCTCGGTCGAGTCAGCGCCGCCCGGTCCGGGCGTGTGGGCCACCGACCTGGCCGGCGACCCGTCCGGCCGCTACACCTTCCGGCTGCACGCCGCCGGGCTGCCCTCGCCGGCGGCGAACGGCGAGGCTGTGGTCCGGCTGCAGGTCGGCGGCCGGCACCAGGTCGGCAACGCGCTGGCCGCCGCGGCGGCCGCCCTGGCCCTCGGTCTCGACCTCGACGAGGTCGCGGACGGACTGAGCCGGGCCACCGCGCGCTCCCGGTGGCGGATGGAGCTGCACCAGCGCAGTGACGGAGTCACGGTGCTGAACGACGCGTACAACGCCAATCCCGACTCGATGGCCGCGGCGGTCGGCACCCTGGCCGAGCTGAGCGGCCGGCGGAGCCGCCGGACCTGGGCGGTGCTGGGCGACATGCTGGAGCTCGGGGACGAGGCCGAACAGGCCCATGCCGACCTCGGTGCACTTGTCGCGACCAGCCGGATCGACCGGCTGGTCGCGGTCGGTGCGTACGCCGAACCGATGGCGGCGGCGGCGCGGGACAGCGGGTTGGACGCCGGGTCGGTGCAGGCGTACCCGGACAAGGCGGCGGCCCAGGCCGCGGTGCTCGCCGGGCTCACCTCCGGCGACGTTGTCCTGGTCAAGGCATCCCGTGGCTTAGCCTTGGACACCGTGGCGGAGGCGATCCTGGCGTTCGGCGAGGCCCCCGAGTGATCTCCACCGCAGCGGAGGCGCGTTCGTGAGAACGCCCGCGCCGGAGGCGCTCCGGTGAGAACCATCGTGCTGGCCGGCGGCATCGCGCTGCTCGCCACTCTGTTCGGCACCCGGCTGGCCATCCAGATCCTGGTTCGGAAGGGCTACGGCCAGCTCATCCGCGACGACGGACCGACCTCCCACCACGTCAAGCGAGGCACTCCCACCATGGGCGGGCTGGTCATCATCGCGGCGGTGCTGCTGGCCTACTTCGCCAGCCACCTGATCACCCTGACCCCGCCGTCGGCGTCGGCGCTGCTCATCCTCTTTCTGTTCACCGGGCTCGGCGTGGTCGGCTTCCTGGACGACTTCATCAAGATCAGCAAGCAGCGCTCGCTCGGGCTGCGCAGCAAGGCCAAGATCGCCGGTCAGTCGATCGTCGCGGTGATCTTCGCCCTCGGCTCGCTGCAGTTCCCCGACGAGCGGGGAATCACGCCGGCGTCGCCCTACATCTCCTTCCTCCGCGACATCGAGTGGCTCCAGCTGCCCGTTGTACTGGTGGTGGTCTGGGTGATGCTGCTGACCGCCGCGGCCAGCAACGGGGTCAACTTGACCGACGGGCTGGACGGGCTGGCGGCCGGAGCCTGCGTGATGATCTTCGGCGCGTACACCCTGGTCAACATCTGGCAGTTCAACCAGTCCTGTGCCTACACCGCCTCGGCCGGACCGAAGTGCTACGAAGTGCGCGACCCGTACGACCTCGCGGTGGTGGCGATCGCCCTGACCGGCGCCTGCTTCGGCTTCCTGTGGTGGAACGCCGAGCCGGCCAAGATCTTCATGGGCGACACCGGCTCGCTCTCGCTCGGTGGCGCGCTGGCGGGGATGGCGATCTTCACCCGGACCGAGCTGCTGCTGGTCATCCTGGGCGGGCTGCTGGTGATCGAGGTGATGTCGGTCATCCTCCAAGTCGGGTTCTTCAAGATCACCAAGGGCCGAAGGCTGTTCAAGATGTCGCCGATCCACCATCACTTCGAGCTGCTCAACTGGGCCCAGGTGACCATCGTGATGCGGTTCTGGATCATCGCCGGGCTCTTCGTGTCCGGCGGCCTCGGCATCTTCTACGCCGAGTGGGTGTCCGGCACATGACACCCGCCAGCCGTAACCTCCGACTCCCTCGCGGGAACTCACGTGCACGTGAGTTCCGGCAGCGATACCCAGGTTGCAACGTGGGTTTCGCTGCAGGAACTCGTGTGGAGCTGAGTGTCGGAGGGGGCGTTCGATGACCGTCGACTGGCTGCCACGGGCCGACGGCACCTCGCCGTGGTCGCAGGTCCACGTGGTGGTCGCCGGTATCGGGGTGTCGGGCTTCGCCGCGGCCGACGGCCTGCTGGAGTTCGGCGCCCGGGTCACGGTGCTCGACGACCGGGCCGACTCGGCCAACACCGACAAGGCCACGCTGCTGGAGACCCTCGGCGGCACGGTGCGCCTCGGTCCCGGCTCGACGGCGGAGCTGCCTGCGGACGCCGACCTGGTGATCACCACTGGGTGGCCGGCGTCCGCTCCGCTGCTGGTCCAGGCCGCCGCCCGCGACGTGCCGATCTGGAGCGAGGTCGAGCTGGCCTGGCGGCTCAGCCAGGGCACGGCCAAGGCGGTGCCCTGGCTCGGCATCACCGGCACCAACGGCAAGACCACGACCACCCAGATGCTGGCGGCGATCCTGTCC
>DASQVF010000419.1:0-5284 GCA_035640915.1 Propionibacteriaceae bacterium | reverse complement strand
CCGCGGGACGTGCTGACCCGCTTCGGCGTACACGGGGCCGGGCTTCATCGACTGGCCTGCGGCGAGGACGCCCGCCCGGCGGTCTCCCGGCGCCCACCGCTGGAGCTGGACCAGCGGGTGGTCTTCGAGCCGGGGCTGGAGACCATCGAGCCGATCGTGTTCAGCACCCGGCAGACCGCCGACCGGCTGGTCGCCGAGCTGTCCCGGCACGGCCTTGTCGCCACCCAGGTGCGGGTGGAGGTGACCACCGACGGCGGCTGGACCGGGTCGAGGGTCTGGGCTCACTCGCGCTGGTTCACCGCGTCCGACGTGATCGACCGCCTCTACTGGCAGCTGCAGGGTGACCCCGCCCCCGAGCCGGTGACCGCGGTGCGGCTGATCCCGGAGGCGGTGGAGTCGCTGGCCGACCACGGCGAGGGGCTGTGGGGCGGCACCCGCGACGACCGGGTGGAGCGGGGGATTGCCCGGCTGCAGGGGATGCTCGGGCCGGAGGAGGTCCTGGCCCCCGCCGTGCAGGGCGGCCGCAGCCCACGGGACCGACAGTCGCTGACCCCGTGGGGGGAGCGCCGAACCGACGGGCGCGACCCGCGGCTGCCCTGGCCGGGCTCTCTCCCGCCGCCCGCGCCGGCCCGGGTGTTCCCCGAGCCGCGGCCGGCCGAGGTGTGCGACGCCGACCGGCGGACGGTGCTGGTCGACGGGCGGGGCCTGCTCAGCGCGGCACCGGCGACGTTGGTGGTCGACGGCGCCGGTCCGCTACGGGTCGAGGCCTGGGCCGGTCCGTGGCCGATCGACGAGCTGTGGTGGGACCCGGTCCGGGCGCGCCAGGTGGCCCGGTTCCAGGTGGTCGCGGTGGACGGCAGCGCCTGGCTGCTGATCGTGGAGGACGGCAGATGGTGGACGGAGGCCCGTTATGACTAGAAGTTTCCTGGAGCGACGCGACAAGATGCGCGCCGGGCTGCTCACCGGGGACGCGCGGGCCTGGCTCTACGCGCCCTGGTTCGAGGTCTGCGGCAGGTTGCTGCAGTTCGGGGCCTCGATATCTGCCGCAGCCTGCAGCAGAAGGCTCGCCGGGAGTCAGGGCGGACTCGTCCGCGAGCGTCGGCAATCGCGCGCCGCCGAGCTGAGGAGGAGCGCGTGAACGGCGCCACGCGAGTGGTGCGAGTTACCGGGACAGGGCCGTTCACGCGCGACGACGAAGTCGGCGGGGTAGAGCGCGATGCGCGAGCGGACACCTAAACGATGGGTTGGTTCAATCCGGATGTCAGCTGGGCCGAGCTGGAGCGGCAGATCTCCGGCCGGACGGCCCGCGACCGGACGGCCGCCAACCCCGACGGGGACAGCGCGCCCGGCTACTCCCAGAAGCGCCCCACGTACGCCGCGGCCGAGGAGCTGGTACAGCCGCCGGAGACCCCGGCCGTGCCCTACGCCGAGCTGCACTGCCACAGCAACTTCAGCTTCCTGGACGGGGTCAACGACCCGGAGGAGCTCATCGAGGAGGCGGTCCGGCTGGGCCTGGACGCGTTGGCCATCACCGACCACGACGGCTTCTACGCCGCGTCCCGGTTCGCCGAGGCGGCGGCCGCGTACCCGCTGCGCACGATCTACGGCGCCGAGCTGTCCCTCGGCCTGACCGAGCCGCAGAACGGGGTGGCCGACCCGGAGGGCCAGCACCTGCTGGTGCTCGCCTCCGGCGTGGCGGGCTACCACCGGCTGTCCGCGGCGATCACCGCGGCCCAGCTGCGGGGCGACGAGAAGGGCCGGCCGCTCTACGACCTGGACGAGCTGGCGGAGCAGGCCGACGGTCACTGGGTTCTCCTCACCGGCTGCCGCAAGGGCGCAGTCCGCATGGCGCTCGACCGCTCGGGATCCGCCGCCGCAGCCGAGGAGCTGGACCGGCTGACCGCCCGGTTCGGCCGCGACCAGGTGCTGGTCGAGCTGATCGACCAGGGCCGGCCGACCGACTCCAGTGTCAACGATGCGCTGGCCCGGCTCGCCGCCGACGCCGGCCTCCCGATCGTGGCCAGCAACAACGTGCACTACGCCACCCCGGCGAACGGTCGGCTGGGGGCGGCGGTCGCCGCGGTCCGGGCCCGGCGCAGCCTGGCCGACATGGACGGCTGGCTGCCCGGCCCCGGCGCTCATCTGCGCTCGGGGGCCGAGATGTCGCAGATCTTCGCCCGCTACCCCGGCGCGGTGGCGCGTACGGTCGAGGTCGCGAACAGCTGCGCGTTCGACCTCACCCTGGCCAAGCCGAAGCTGCCCAAGCAGCGGGTGCCGCTGGGGCACACCCCGATCAGCTGGCTGCGGGAGCTGTGCCGCCGCGGCGCCGACCAGCGCTACCGCCACATCCGGGACGAGGCCGAGGCCCGGCTGCAGAAAGAGCTGAAGGTCATCGAGGACAAGGATTTCCCCGGCTACTTCCTGATCGTGCACGACATGGTCGCCTACGCCCGGGAGCGCGGCATCCTCTGCCAGGGCCGCGGGTCGGCGGCCAACTCGGTGGTCTGCTATGTCCTCGGCATCACCGCGGTCGACCCGATCAAGTTCGAGCTGCCCTTCGAGCGGTTCCTGTCCACCACCCGGGAGGAGGAGCCCGACATCGACGTCGACTTCGACTCCGACCGCCGCGAGGAGGTGATCCAGGAGGTCTACCGCCGCTACGGCCGGCACAACGCCGCCCAGGTCGCCAACGTGATCAGCTACCGGCCCAAGTCCGCGGTCCGGGACATGGCCAAGGCGCTGGGCTACTCCACTGGCCAGCAGGACGCCTGGAGCAAGCAGATCGACACCTACGCGCAGATCGCCGACGCCGACCACGAGGTGCCGGAGCCGGTGGTTGACCTGGCCAACGCGCTGCTCAAGGCGCCGCGCCACCTGGGCATCCACTCCGGCGGCATGGTGCTGACCGAGCGGCCGGTCGGCGAGGTCTGCCCGATCGAGCGCGGCCGGATGGACGCCCGCACCGTGCTGCAGTGGGACAAGGACAGCTGCGCGGCGATGGGCCTGGTCAAGTTCGACTTCCTCGGGCTCGGCATCCTGGCCGCGATCCAGTACACCTTCGATCTGGCCGCCACCCACCCCGGCGAGCGCTGGACCCTGCAGACTCTGCCCAAGGAGGAGGCCGGGGTCTACGACATGCTCTGCCGGGCCGACTCGATCGGGGTGTTCCAGGTGGAGAGCCGCGCGCAGGTTGGGACCCTGCCCCGGCTGCAGCCGCGCCGGTTCTACGACCTGGTGGTGGAGATCGGGCTGATCCGGCCCGGTCCGATCCAGGGCGGCGCGGTGCACCCCTACATCCGCCGCGCCACCGGCCGGGAGGAGGTCACCTACCTGCACCCCGCCCTGGAGCCGGTGCTGAAGCGGACCCTCGGGGTGCCGCTGTTCCAGGAGCAGTTGATGCAGATCGCCATGACCGTCGGCGGCTGCTCCGGCGACGACGCCGACCTGCTCCGCCGGGCCATGGGCTCCAAGCGGGGGATCGAGAAGATCGAGCGGCTCAAGGACAAGATGTACGACGGGATGAAGGAGCACGGGATCGTCGGCGAGCTAGCCGACGACATCTACACCCGGGTCCAGGCGTTCGCGAACTTCGGCTTCGCCGAGAGCCACGCGATCAGCTTCGGGCTGCTGGTCTACGCCTCCTCCTGGCTCAAGCTGCACTACCCGGGCGCGTTCCTGGCCGGCCTGCTGCGGGCGCAGCCGATGGGCTTCTACTCCCCGCAGTCCCTGGTCGCCGATGCGCGGCGGCACGGCGTCGAGGTGTGGCGTCCGGACATCGCCCGGTCGGCGGTGCACGCCGACCTCCAGCCCCTGCGCCCGGAGCCTGTCGAAGGGCCCTTCGACCCTTCGACAAGCTCAGGACAGGCCAAGCTCAGCGCGCAGGGGCCGACCGGGATGCCGAGCTGCCTGGAGCTCGAGCAACCGCCGGTAGGACCCTTCTCCCGCGACGCGCCGGACCGGACGTCGGAGCACCGCCGTGACGGCAGCTTCGCGGTCCGGCTCGGGCTGACGTCGGTGCAGGGGATCTCGCCCGAGCTGGCGGCGACGATCGTGGCCGAGCGGGAGCGGGCGCCCTTCACCAGCATGAACGACGTGGTCCGCCGGACGGGCCTGACCGTGCCGCAGACCGAGGCCCTGGCCACCGCGGGCGCGTTCGACGGCTTCGGGCTGTCCCGGCGGCAGGCGCTGTGGAACGCCGGGTACGCCGACAGCGGCAGCACGCTGCCCGGCACGGCCATCGACGCCGCTCCTCCGGCGCTGCCGGGGATGAGCGCGGTCGAGCTGACCCTGGCCGACATCTGGGCGACCACGGTCTCCCCCGGGGAGCATCCGATGCAGCACCTCCGGCCGGTGCTCGACGCGCAGGACATCGTGGCCATCGACCGGCTCGGCGAGGCGTACGCCGACCGCCGGATCCGCGTCGCCGGGCTGGTCACCCACCGGCAGCGGCCCGGCACCGCGGCCGGGATCACCTTCCTCAACCTGGAGGACGAGACCGGCATGCTCAACGTGGTCTGCTCCTCCGAGCTGTGGCGGCGGTTCGGCCGGGTGGGGCGGAACGCCGCCGGCATGGTCATCCGAGGCCGGGTCGAGTACAACGACGGGGTGACCAACCTGGTGGCCGAGCGGCTGCAGCCGCTGAGCTCGGTCTACCCGAAGGCCTCAGGCGTGCTGCCCGCGGGGCACCGGTCCCGCGACTTCCGCTAGGCCTGGCGCTACCGGTACCCGTACTCGTATCCCGGCGGTGGGTCGTAGCGCGCCCCGTTCGGCGACGCAGGCAGCAGGGTGAACACCAGCAGGATGAGGCCGCCGAGCCACGGGATGAGGTTCAGCAGCACCAGCCAGCCGCTGTAGCCAGCGTCGTGCAGCCGCCGGACGGTCACCGCGATGGAGGGCACGAGGACCACGAGGTAGAACACCAGCAGCGCCACCAGGAACGGGATGGCCGGTGCGCCGGGGGTCTGCCCGCCGTCGGGGGACGTTGCGGTGCCCAGAGCCAGAGCGGGTATCCCGAGCAGCAGCCCGACGCCGGAGGTGAACAGGACCCACCACCAGTACTCGCCCCGGCTGGCCCGCCCGGAGAACGTGGCGTACTTGACGAAGCCACGGCGGATGGCGCCGCCGAAGCCGATGCCGTAATGCGGCAGCTCCAGGGCCGGCGGTGCGGGCTGGTACACACTCACGGCTCTCGGTCCTTCCTCTCCAGGGTCGAGAGCGAAAACGATGCTCTCAGTGCAGCCAGGAAGCGTACGGGAACATGGTTCCTCGGTGGTTGGGCCAGCGG
>DASQVF010000418.1:0-3109 GCA_035640915.1 Propionibacteriaceae bacterium | reverse complement strand
GGAGCAGCTGCACGACGTGCTGGACACCCTCAGCGAGCGTGAGGCCGGCGTGGTCTCGATGCGGTTCGGTCTCACCGACGGCCAGCCGAAGACCCTGGACGAGATCGGCAAGGTCTACGGGGTCACCCGGGAGCGGATCCGCCAGATCGAGTCCAAGACGATGAGCAAGCTGCGCCACCCGTCCCGGTCTCAGGTGCTCCGGGACTACCTGGACTGACGACGTCCGCCCGCAGCGAAGCGCGCCTGCCGTTCGGAAACGGCAGGCGCGTTCGCGTTGGTCCGACTGTGATCCCTACCACGTCACGCCCGTGAGGACACGAACGGCCCCGCTTCGGGGCCGCCAGGATGCATCCGCAGGTGGTGCGCGCTACGAGATGCGTTCCGACTCGTCGTGGATGTTCAGTGCGACCTGCTTGAGCTTGTCGGCGTGCTCCTTGCCGTGGTGGGCGCAGAACAGCAGGTCGAAGCCGTTGGCCAGGGTGACCCGGACGTACGCCTGGGCCCCGCAGCGGTCACAACGGTCGGAAGCATTGAGGGCGGAGTTTTCGATGACGGATGTACTCATGTCTGGCCTCGCTTCCCGGCGATCGGATGATCCTGTCTTGCTAGAGACCTGCGTACCCATTTTTCGGACCGAACGTTCACGACCTAGTCAACATCCAAGCAGGCTTCGATTGTTCCTCACGGTGGTCTCGGACTCGTGTCCGTTGTGTAACGAATCCTAGGTGGGCCGTTCCAGGCCCCCTCTCGGCACCGGAGGTTCGTGGCCCGACACCGTCCGGATTGGCCGACCCGGATCCAGGGTTGTGTGGGTCCGGAACGGTAATCTCGGGCCGTGCCCGTTGCCGCCCCCGCCACCGAGAACCGGGAGTACGAGGCGCGGCACCTGCTCGTCCTCGAGGGACTGGAGGCCGTCCGCAAGCGCCCGGCCATGTACATCGGCTCGACCGACACCCGCGGCCTGATGCACTGCCTGTGGGAGATCATCGACAACGCGGTGGACGAGGCGCTCGGCGGGTTCGGCCGCGAGATCCTGGTCACGCTGCGCGCCGACGGCGGCATCTCGGTGCACGACCACGGGCGCGGCATCCCGGTCGACATCGAGCCGCGCACCGGCCTCTCCGGGGTTGAGGTGGTCTTCACCAAGCTGCACGCCGGTGGCAAGTTCGGAGCCGGCTCCTACAACGCCACCGGCGGGCTGCACGGTGTCGGCGCCTCGGTGGTGAACGCGTTGTCGAGCCGGCTGGACGTGGAGGTCGACCGGAACGGGTCGACGTACGCGATGTCCTTCCGGCGCGGCGTGCCCGGCACCTTCGCCGGGCCCGGCCCCACCGCCACGTTCACCCCGGGAGCCGCCCTGGCCAAGGCGGGCCGGACGCCGAAGGGCGTCACCGGGACCCGGATCACCTACTGGCCGGACCGGCAGATCTTCCTCCGCGACGCCCAGCTCTCGCTGACCGAACTGCAGGACCGCGCTCGGCAGACCAGCTTCCTGGTGCCGGGGCTGGCCATCACCGTGGTCGACGCCCGGACCGCCGACGTCACCGAGGAGACCTTCCGGCACGACGGCGGCATCTCGGAGTTCTGCGAGTTCCTGGCGCCGGACACCGCGATCAGCGACGTGATCCGGCTCCGCGGTCGGGACTCCTTCACCGAGACGGTGCCGATGCTGGACGACAACGGGCACATGGAGCCGACCGACGTCGACCGCGACCTGGACGTCGACATCGCGGTGCGCTGGGGCGACGGCTACGACACCCGGGTGCAGTCGTACGTGAACATCATCGCCACGCCCAAGGGCGGCACCCACGTCGCCGGGTTCGAGCGGGCGCTGACCCGAACCTTCGGCGCGGCGCTGCAGAGCACCCGACTGCTCAAGGCCGGCGAGGAGGTGGTCAAGGACGACGTGCTGGAGGGCATGACGGCCGTGGTCACCGTCCGGCTGGCCGAGCCGCAGTTCGAGGGCCAGACCAAGGAGGTGCTGGGGACGCCGGCGGTGTCCCGGCTGGTGGCCAAGGCCGTCGAGCGTGAGCTGGGCAGCTTCCTCGGATCGACCAAGGCGAGCACCCGCAGCCAGGCTCGGGCGGTGCTGGAGAAGGTGGTCGGGGCGTCCCGGGCCCGGGTGGCCGCCCGGCAGCACCGGGAGGCGCAGCGGCGCAAGAACGCCCTGGAGTCGTCGTCGCTGCCCACCAAGCTGTCCGACTGTCGGGTCAACGACGACCGGTCGGAGCTGTTCATCGTGGAGGGCGACTCGGCCCTGGGTACGGCGAAGTCGGCCCGCGACTCGGAGTTCCAGGCCCTGCTGCCGATCCGGGGCAAGATTCTCAATGTCCAGAAGGCCTCGGTCGGGGACATGCTGAAGAACTCCGAGTGCGCGTCGATCATCCAGGTCGTCGGGGCGGGCTCGGGCCGGAGCTTCGACCTGGACGCCGTCCGTTACGGCAAGATCATCTTCATGGCCGACGCCGACTCCGACGGCGCCCACATCCGCTGCCTGCTGGCCACCCTGTTCTTCCGCTACATGCGGCCGCTGGTCGATGCCGGGCGGGTGTTCACCGCGGTGCCGCCGCTGCACCGCTTCGAGCTGACCAACGCCCGCAAGGGGCAGGACAAGTACATCTACACCTACACCGACGCCGAGTACCAGCGGAAGGCCGCCGAGCTGACCAAGCGCGGCCTGCACTTCAAGGAGCCGCAGCGCTACAAGGGCCTGGGGGAGATGGACGCCGACCAGCTCGCCGAGACCACGATGAGCCCGCGGCACCGGACCCTCCGCCGGATGACGGTGGACGACGGCGTGGCCGCCGAGACCATCTTCGAGATGCTGATGGGCAACGAGGTGGCGCCGCGTCGCAACTTCATCGTCGACGGCGCGTACGCGCTGGACACCGCCAGCATCGACGTGTAGAGCCGCGGTCTTCAGGTATCCGGGCTGCTCAGGCGGTCAACTGCCCGGGAACCTGAACCCGCGTTGGGGGAGCAGTCAGTCACCCAGGAAGTCCAGCGTGACCGCGGCGAACAGTGGCGACAGGCACAGGTTGTAGTGGGTCAGGCCGGGCAGCACGGCCAGCGCGTGCCCGCCCTGGGGCCGGCCCTCACCCATCCAGCC
>DASQVF010000417.1:0-3505 GCA_035640915.1 Propionibacteriaceae bacterium | reverse complement strand
GTGATGCTGCTGCTCGGCCGCCTCACTCGCCGGTCCCCCAGTGGAGAAAAGTCGACCAATGGCGACTTTTCGCCGGCTCGCAGCGGCTGAGCGGTCGAAAACTCAGCATTGGTCGGGTTTTCTCCCAAGGAGCGCGGGAGGCCGTGACCAGCCACCGTGGCTACTCCGGGTGGTTGGGGGTACTCCCGTGCCCGATCGCGTACGGGCTGGTCACGCCCTCGTACATCAGGTGCGCCAGCATCCCGTCGGCGGCGTGCTCGAGGTTGTGGCAGTGGTCCATCCAGACGCCGGGGTTGTCGGCCACGAACGCGAGGTCGTAGCTCTCGCCGTCGCGCACGTTGAGCGAGTCCACCCACCACGGACTGCCGGTCGCCGGTTCTCCGTTGCGCGCCAGCACCAGGGCGTGATGTCCGTGCAGGTGCATCGGGTGCACGCCGCCGCTGCGGTCGGAGATGTGCACCCGCACCACATCGCCCTCGCTCACCATGAACATCGGCGTGTTCGGGAACGTCTTGCCGTTGATCGACCACCACAGTCCCGGGATGCCGCGGACGAACCCGGGGCGCCGGCCGATCCGGTAGTCGAAGGTCCGGTCCGGCTGGTCCGGGTCGAACCCGACACCGCCCGGCAGCGGCGTCCCGTACGCCAGCAGGTTCAGCGCATCGGCCGGCTGGGGTGGGAGCGGCAGATCACCGTCGCCGAGGATCACCGCGGTGCCCTTGGACACCTGGACCCGGAGCGGTGCGCCGTCGGCGGGCATCACCATCCCGAGGTCGACCCGGCCGCCGGCCGTCAGGGTGACGGAGCGGTCACCGACCAGGCCGGGCTCGTGCACGTCGGTGCCGTCGATGGCCAGCGCCCGGTACTGCCCGCTCGGCCAGACCTCGATCGGCCCGTTGTCGGTGTTGATCACCCGAACCCGCACCGGCTGCCCAGGCTTGGCCGGTACCCGTAGGTCGCCGGCCTTGCCGTTCAGCGTCTTCACCCCGGCATAGGTGTGGGCCAGGGCCACCACCTCGGGGCTGGTGGCCGGCTTCTTGGGCTGCACCACCAGGGCGCCGAGCAGACCGCGGACGACCTGCTCGTGGGACAGCTGGTGGGAGTGGTACCAGTAGGTCCCGACTCGATCCACCACGAAGCGGTAGGTGAAGGTCCCGCCGATCGCGACGGCGTCCTGGGTCACCCCGGCGACGCCGTCCATCGCGTTGGGCACGTCGACGCCGTGCCAGTGCAGCGCCACGCCCTCGGGCACCGAGGCGTTGCGCAGCCGCACCTCGACGAGGTCTCCGACGGTGGCGGTGATCGTCGGTCCCGGCGAGCTGCCGTTCACGGTGAAGCCCGGTACGGCGCGACCGCCGATGTCGAGCGTGGCCGCCTCGGTCACGAAGTCCACCGACACGTCGGCCGGCCGTTTCGGGTCAGCGATCAGCGTGTCCAGGCTGACCGCCCCGGTCCCGCTGCCATGGCCCGCTCCGTGGCCTCCGGCCGGTCCGCCGCCGTAGTCGGCGGTGCCCATGTCGTGAACCGAGAACTCCCTCGGCACCAGGCTGTCCTGCCACAGGTAGGCCAGCGGAGCGAGCAAGGCCACCGTGGCGAGGATCGGCAGCAGCACGCGCAGTCGCCGCCGCGTCGCCGTCCTCGGCACGGTCGATCCCTTCGCTCTAGCTGGGTCAGGCGACCGGAACCGACGTGGCGTCGGCCGTCCGCGTCGCCCGGCTGCGCACCCGCATCGCGGCGGTCACGGCCACGCCGAACAGGATCAGCGCGTTCAGTCCGTGCAGTGCGCCGAGGAACGGCACCCCGGTGACCCGGGTGAACAACGCCAGCGCGTACTGCAGCACGACCACACCGAACACGATGGCCGCCCACTTCACCCCGCCCGGGATCTTGGCGAAGAACGAGATGATCAGCAGGGCCAGCGCGAGCAACGGGATCAGGAAGGTTCCGGTCAGCGCATGCAGCATGAAGCCGGTGGCGCCGCCGACCTCGACGGTGCTCCCTTCGGCCAAGGCGGTCGCGTCGAGGGTGCCGCCCTCCTGGACCCAGGCGGCCAGGCCGGACAGGGCGAAGGCGATGAACGCGGCCTGAAGTGCGACCAGCGCGGCGATGGCGAAGGAGATTCCGCGGTATGCGTTTCTCATGACTCCCTTTCGAAATAACGACCGGACAAACTCCCGAAGACCATGGTGGCCCAGGACGAAGGAGTTGTCCTGCCGTTTCCTGATACTTCCCTTGCCAGGACCGAACCCGCTTCCGGGAAAGACCTGATCAGTCCCGGGTGATCGGGCAGGACATGCATCGAGGACCACCCCGACCCGACCCCAGCTCCGAGCCCGCGATGGCGATCACCTCGATGCCGGCCTCCACCAGCCGCTGGTTCGTCTCGACGTTGCGTTCGTACGCCACGGCGACCTTCGGGGCCAGCGCCAGGGTGTTGTTGCCGTCGTCCCACTGCTCGCGCTCGGCGGTCACCGGATCCAGACCGGTGTCGATGACCCGGAGCCGGTCGATGCCCATGGCCTGCGCGGCGGCGGTCAGGAACGGAGCCGGAGGCTCGAGCACCAGCTGGCCCGGGCCGTCCGCGCGTACGGTCAGCGCCCCCAGCCGGTGCGCCACGTTGGGGTACATCACCACCGCGTCGACGTCGACCATCGTGCAGATGGTGTCCAGGTGCATGGTGGCCCGGTCCTGGTCGATCGGCACCACCAGCACGGTGTGGGCCAGGCCGAGATCGAAGACCGTCCGGGCGAGCCGCTCTGCGCCGGACGGCCGGGTCCGCTGCCCGACCCCGATGGCCAGCACCCCGTCGCCCAGGGCCAGCACGTCGCCGCCCTCCAGGTGCTCCTTCTCCCAGCCGTGGATCCGCTCGACCCCGGCGAACCGCGGGTGAGAGGCGTAGATCAGCTCGGTCAGCTGGCTCTCCCGGCGGCGCGCCGGCATGGCCAGCGAGGTGATCGTCGCCCGGTCCTGCACCCAGACGCTGGAGTCCCGGGTGAACAGCAGGTTGGGCAGCGGGTCGATCAGGAAGTCGTCGTCGGCCTGCAGCGCGGCGACCAGGCTGTGGGTGTCGCGGACCTCGTCATTGCGCAGTCCGGCGACCATGATCTCGGCCAGGTCCTCCGGGGCCAGGTCGGCGAGGAAGGCCCTCAGGTAGGTGCGGAGGGAGTCGCCGAGCCGGATGTCGGTCAGGGTCAGCTCGATCGCGCGCTCTCGGGCGACCAGGTCGGCCAGGGTCTCGACCAGCAACGTGGTCAGGTAGAGCACCTCGACCCCGCGGTCCCGCAGCGCCGCGGCGAACGCGTCGTGCTCCTCCTGCGCCCGATCCACCCACGGCAGCCCGTCGAACAGCAGCGCGTCGTTGTTGCGGGGGGTCAGCCGCCGCAGCTCGTTGCCTGGCCGGTGCAGCAGCACCGTCCGCAGGCGCCCGACCTCCGAGCGCACACCTAGCCCGCTCATCAGGCGATCTCGACCTCGTCGACGACCACGTTGAGAAGGTCGAGCATCT
>DASQVF010000416.1:0-5236 GCA_035640915.1 Propionibacteriaceae bacterium | reverse complement strand
CGAGGAGATCTTCGCCGACGGGGTGTGGGTCGTCGAGCTGGCGCCGATCGGGGACCCGGAGCTGGTGCCACGCGAGGTGGCGGCGACCGCGGGCATCGGGGAACGACCGGGACAACCGCTCACCGACACGCTGACCGAACTGCTGCGAAGCCGGACCGCGCTGCTCGTCCTGGACAACTGCGAGCACCTCATCGACGCGTGCGCCGCCGTGGCCGACGCGTTGCTGAGGAGCTGTCCCGAGATGAGGATCCTGGCCACCAGTCGGGAAGTCCTGGGCATCACCGGTGAGGTGGCCTGGCCGGTGCCGCCCCTTCGGGAGGCGGTGGCGCTGTTCACCGAACGGGCCGCGGCGGTCCGGCCATCCTTCGCCCTGACCGAGGAGAGCGCACCCGCCGTCACCCGGATCGCCAAGCAGCTCGACGGGCTGCCGCTGGCCCTGGAGCTGGCCGCGACCCGGGTACGGGTGCTCTCGGTGCAGGAGATCGCGAGCCGACTCGGCGAGTCGCTGCAGCTGCTGGTCGGCGACCGCACCGTAACGGCTCGGCACCACACGCTGGAGGCGACCTTCGACTGGAGCCATGCCCTGCTCTCCCCCGCCGAGCAGGTCCTCTTCCGCCGGCTGTCGGTGTTCCGTGGCGGGTTCACCTTGGCGGCGGCGGAGGCGGTGTGCACCGGGGACGGGCTGGCCCCTGCCGACGTACTGGACATGCTGTACCTGTTGGTCGAGAAGTCCCTGGTGATCGCCGACCCGACGAACGGCAGTACCCGCTACCGGCTGCTCGAGGTGGTTCGCCAGTACGCGGAGAAGCAACTCACGGCGGCCGACGACGGAGCTCAGATGGCGGCGCGGCACGCCGGGTACTTCCTGGACTTCGCGGAGAAGGCGGAACGGGGGTCGATCGGGCTCGACGAGCACCTCTGGTTCGACCGGCTGGCCCTCGAGCACGACAACCTCCGCGCGGCGCTGACCTGGCTGACCGGCCCGGCCGAGGACGGCCCGAACGCGGCCCGGCTAGCCGCGGCGCTCTGGCCGTTCTGGTTCGCCCGGGGCTATCCCGTCGAGGGCATCGAATGGCTGCAGGCGGCCGTAGGCCGGTGCCGGGAGGGCGATGGTGCCGCCCGGGCCAAGGCGCTCAACGGGCTCGTGATCCTGGCCATCTTCCAGGAGGACTACGACCTGGCCTGGGTCAGTGGCCAGGAGAGCCTGGCCCGGTACCGGGAGCTGGACGACGCCGACGGGATGGCCTCCTCGCTGACCGCCCTGAGCACGGCGGCGGTGGCCGGTCAGCGGCAGGACGTCGCGGTGGCGGACCTGGTCGCCGAGGCCCGGTCCCTGCAACCGCGGCTGCGTGACCAGCGGGCGATGGCCTACCTGGGCGACATCGACGGAGTGCTGGCGCTGCAGGGCGGCGACCCCGTCCTGGCCGTGACGCGCTGGCAGGAGGCCGTGGCCCTGCACCGAGAGCTCGGCAACCAGCTCGGCGCCGCCTTCATACTGGCGAACCTCGGACTGCTGACCGCCCGGATGGGCGACGTCGAAAGTGCCGACGCCTGGCTGCGGGAATGTCTGCGGCTGAGCCACCACCTCGACTACAAGCTGATCATCATGTACGGCCTGATCGGCATGGGCCAGCTGGCGGCTGTCCGTGGCCGGATCCCGCGGGCCGGCCGGCTGTGGGGCGCGGCTGACAGCATGACGGAGGCGTACGGCGCCCACCTCACCCGCGCCAGCCGGGCCATCATCGACTACGACCAGCAGCTCGCTCGGGCTCAGCAGCGGTTGGACCCGGCGACCTGGGCCGCGGCCTGGGGCGAGGGCCGTCGGATGACCACCGACCAGGCGGTCGGGTACGCGCTGGAGGACGGCGATGCCGCCGACCTGCTGCCGGCCGACCTCCACCCCGGCGGGCTCACCGACCGGGAGGTCGACGTGCTGCGTCTTGTCGCCGGCGGGCTGACCAGCGCCGAGGTCGGCCAACGGCTGTTCCTCAGCCCACGTACCGTGGACTGGCACCTGAGCTCGGTCTACGCCAAGCTCGGCGTACGGTCGCGGACCGAGGCCGCCCGGTTCGCCATCCAGCACGGGCTGGCCTGACCTGGCGTCTCCGGTAGCCCGTCCGGTAGTTCTACGGGGGCGCCGACCGGGTCCGCGATCCTAGATTGCCGCTGTGATGAGACGGCACCCACTGGTCGCGTTCTTCGTGCTGGCCTACGCCCTGTCCTGGTGGGCCTGGATCCCGTACGCCATGGGGGTCTTCGGCGCCCCGATCGCCGGCTTCGGTCCCTTCCTGGCCGCGTGTGTGGTCCTCGCGCTGACCGAGGGCCGCGCGGGAGTCGTCGGGCTGCTCCGCCGGATGGTGCGCTGGCGGATCGGGTCGGGCTGGTACGCGGTGGCCCTGCTGCTGCCCGCCGCGGTCGCCGGCCTCGCCACGCTGCTCAACCTCGGCCTCGGGGCCGCGTCGCCGAGCGCCGCCGACGTCGGGCGCTGGACCAGCATCTTCGGCACCTTGGCGTTTCTCCTGGTGGTGCCCGGCGCCGGTGGCGCCTGGGAGGAGCCGGGGTGGCGCGGCTACGCCGTGCCGCGGATGCAGGCCCGGTGGTCGGCCCTGACTTCCGCACTGGTGCTGGGGGTCCTGGTCGCCGGCTGGCACCTCCCGTTGATCGTGTCGGGACAGGTGCACTACGCCGACGTGGCCTCGATTCTGGGCGCGACGGTGGTGATCAACTGGCTGTTCAACCACGTCCGCGGCAGCGTGCTGCCGATCATGCTGCTGCACGCCACCAACAACGCGGTGGCCGGCAACTACTTCTCCCCGATGTTCACCGGTGCCGACTCGGCCCGGCAGGCGTGGCTGCTGGCGGCGGTCTGGTGCGCCGTCGCCGTGGGGGTGGTCCTGGCCGGCGGGCCGGAGCACCTGTCCCGCAGCCGACCCCGTGAGGTCGAACCGCTCCCCGCTGCAACCCCGACCGGTCCCAGTGCCCCGAGCCTGGTCACCGCCCGAGGAGAGGACTGACCCATGGATTCGGGAAACCCCGTGGTGCGCCTGGTGCGCCGCCACCCGCTGATCGTGTTCTTCGTCCTCGCCTATGCGATCGCCTGGTCCTTCTGGCCGTTCGGCTCGTTCGGCGCCTTCGGCCCACTGGTCGCCGCGCTGATCGTGGTGCCGATCGCGCGCGGCCGGGCCGGTCTTCGTGAGCTCGGCGCCCGGCTGGTCCGCTGGCGGGTCGGCTGGCTCTGGTGGGCGGTGGCGATCGGCGTGCCGTTGGGCCTGCACGCGATCGCCGCCGCTCTGGTCGACGTCACTGGGGGTGACCGGCCAACCACGACAGTGACCGCCGCCCTGCTGGCGTTCGCCCTGCGCCTGGTGAATCCGACCGACGGTCCGCTCGGTGAGGAGCCGGCCTGGCGCGGCTACGCCCAGCCCGTCGCCCAGGGCCGCGGTTGGACTCCGCTGGCCACCGCGACCGTCTTCGCCGTGCTCATCGCCGGTTGGCATCTGCCGCTGTTCTTCCTCGAGGAGGGCGGCTTGCGGGTTGGCGTCCTGGTCCCCGGCCTGGTCACCACGATGGCGGTCACCTACTGGTACACCTGGTTGTTCAACCGCAGTGGCGGCAGCTCGCTGCTCACCGTGGTGGCGCACAACGTCGAGGGCATCCTCCCGTCGGAGCCCTGGAGCTATCTGGCGGTCTGGAGCGCGCTGGCCCTGGTGCTGGTGGTCGCGGACTTCCGGCGCTGGCGTTCGCCGGCACCCGCCGCCGCGACGAGCCCGGTCGTTCGGGCTGAGCCGCCCGCTTGGGTCCGGGCCGACCGGAGCCTGCGATGATCCGTCGGCGCCCGCTCGTCGCCTTCTTCGTGCTGGCGTACGCCCTGACCTGGTGGGTCTACCCGCTGCTGTTCCTCTCGCCGCTGATCGGGCTGCTCGGGTTGTTCGGCCCGGCCCTGGCGGCGATCATCGTGACCGGGGTCACCGACGGCCGGGCCGGGGTCGGGGTCCTGCTCCGACGGCTGGTGCACTGGCGGGTGCCGCTGCCCTGGTGGGTCGCAGCGCTGGGCCTGCCGGCGCTGCTATCGCTGGTCGCCGCAGTGATCTACGCCGTCGGCTGGTCCGCCGGGGTGACGCTCGGTCGGCTCACGGTCCTCGAACTGGTGCTGGTGGTGCTGGTGGCCGGGGAGGAGCTGGGCTGGCGCGGCTATGCGCTGCCCAAGCTGCTCGAGCGGTTCTCGCCGCTCGTGGCCAGCGTGGTACTGGGTTTGCTCTGGGGGCTGTGGCACGTGCCGACGTTCTTCATCCCGGGTACGCCGCAGTACGGCCTCTCCATCCCGGCCTATCTGGTGATGACCACCGGGTACTCGATCCTGCTCACCTGGGTGTGGCGGCCGACCGGGGGCAGTGTGCTGGTCGCCACCCTCGCCCACGGGATGATCAACGTGTCCCAGGGCTTCTTCCTGGCCGGCGTGGAACCCACGCTGCGGTACCCGGTGCTGGCGATCAGCTACGGCGCCGCGGGCGTAGTGCTGGGGCTGCTGCTGCGGACTCGGACCCCACGGCCGGTGAATGTCCCGGCGGCCTGAGGAACTGGCTGAGGTCGACCCGGGACCGCAGCCTCATCGACCGGGCCAGCAGCAGGCCGGCGACCACGAACACCGCGAAGGATCCGACGTCTCGGGCGGCGTCCAGCCAGCCGATCTCCGTGGTCGCGCGGACCCCCGCCACCGAGGTCGTCAGTGCGGCGTTCAGATAGGTGAAGGTGTTGCTGACCACATGAGCGGCGATCGCGGCCTCGAGCCCGCCGGTCCGCACGACCAGGACGCCGGCTAGCAGGCCGAGTCCCAGCCGGTCGACGAACATGGCCGGACTCTGGCTGCCGTGCAGCAGGGCGAACACCAGCGCCGACGCCACCACCGCGAACCAGCGTCCGCCGACCAGGCTGCCGAACGCCTGGAGCAGGTAGCCCCGGAACACGATCTCCTCAGCCGCGGCCTGGAGCGGGGTGGTCGCCACGATGACGGCGAGGAAGGCCACCGCACCTGGCCCCAGCGTCCAGCCGGCGGGCAATCCGGGCCCGGTCAACAGCTGGCTTCCGACGAGCACCACGACCGCGGGGGCGAGGCACACCAACAGGTACCGCCAGCGCAGTCCCGGCCGGACCGACGACAACCAGCGGGGCCGTCGCCGGTGCAGCAGCAGCACCAGCAGCCAGCTGACCGGCGCGAGGGCAGTGGTGGCCAGGTTGG
>DASQVF010000415.1:0-8995 GCA_035640915.1 Propionibacteriaceae bacterium | reverse complement strand
CCGGATGACCGACGTCGGCCAGATGGCCCTGAGCTGTTACGTGTTGCAGAACCTCCTCGCTTCGGCGCTGTGCTACGGCTGGGGCCTGGGTCTGGCCGCGCGGTTCCCGCCCGCCGACCGCGTACCCGGCACCGTGGTGGTGTACCTCGTGGTGGCCGCGGTCATCATCGCGGCCGCCAAGCTATGGCTCCCTCGGTTCGACCGCGGGCCGCTCGAGCTGGCCTGGCTGTGGTGCTTCGACCGGCTCAACTCCACGTTCCCGGAGCGGGCCGGGACCCAAGGCAAGCTGTCAGCGCCGGAGCACTCGGTACGGTGAGCATCTCCCGCGAAGGAGCCGCCTGCTTCAGGTACGCGGCCAGCGATCGTCGACGTACTGGGGTGGTCTCGTTCGGCAGGTGTTGCGCTCGTCGAAATCGAACGGCCTTTCGGTTAGAGTGAGGGCATGACAGCCGATGCGCACGCGGTGGATGCGGCATTGGACGCGGTCCTGCTCAGCTTTGACCGCCTCCTGCACCTGGTCGAGGACGGCGGCCTACAGCAGCTCGACGAGCGTCAGTTTCTCGCCTTCTTGCAGGGCTACGAACGGATACGGAACCGGGCGCGGTTCGTCGAACGCCAGGCCCGGCTCGGTGTCGAGCGGGCTTCGGCGGCCAGCCCGGTATCCGCCTAGTTAGGGACCAGGCCCTCGTCAGAGCCGCTGAGCAGCTCCTGGACCTCCTGGAGGGTGGCATCGGCGCCCGGCAGGATCAGATCGGAGTCGAGCAGCTCCTCGTCGGGAACCGGCCGACCCGAGGAGCGCACCTGCTCGAGCAGAGCGTGCAGCGCCTCGGCGAGCTCGGTCTGGTCACCGGTGCGCACGGCCTTCTCGACCTCGTCGTCGAGCGGGCTCAGCGAGCGGACCTCGTCGTCGGACAGCTCCCACTGGCCCTCGCTGAGAATCCGGACGATCATCGCAGGTCGCCCTGGGTCGGCGAGCTCTGCGGCGCCGAGTAGCCGGGCGCGGGCGGAGCCTGGTACTGCCCCTCGGCCGGAGGCGCCTGGTACTCAGCCGACGGGGCTGCCTGCTGGCCGCCAGCCGGCTGGCCCTCGATGGCGGGGGCCGCGGCGGCCGGGCCCGCCCCGATCGAGGCCTTCATCCGGGCGAGCTCGCTCTCCACGTCGGAGGTCGAGGCGAGCTGCTCGAGCTCCAGCGTGATGTCGTCCTTGGCCGTTCCGGTCGGGTCGTCCAGTGCGCCACTGGCCAGCAGCTCGTCGATCGCGCCGGCCCGGGCTTGCATCTGGGCGGTCTTGTCCTCCGCACGCTGGATGGCCATGCCGACGTCGCCCATCTCCTCGCTGATCCCCGAGAAGGCCTCGTTGATCCGGGTCTGCGCCTCAGCGGCCGAGTAGCTGGCCTTGATCGTCTCCTTGCGGGTGCGGAAGGCGTCGACCTTGGCCTGCAGCCGCTGGCTGGCCCGGGTGAGCTTCTCCTCCTCGCCCTGGAGCTGGGCGTGCTGGGTCTGCAGGTCGGCCATCTGCTGCTGCAGGCCGGAGCGCCGGGTGAGCGCCTCGCGGGCCAGGTCTTCCCGGCCCACCTCCAGAGCCTTTTGGGCCTGCTGGGTCAGCTTGTCGGCCTGGGTGTTGAGCTGCGTCGCCTGCAGCTCGACCCGCTTACGGCTGGTGGCCACGTCGGCGACGCCGCGCCGCACCTTCTGCAACAGCTCGAGCTGTCGCTGGTAGGAGTAGTCGAGCGTCTGCCGCGGGTCCTCCATCTTGTCCAAGGCCTTGTCGGTCTTGGCGCGGAAGATCAGGGAGATGCGTTGAAAGATGCCAGCCATGTCGCCTCAGGGGGTCCTTCCCTCACGTCCGGGTCGCGGCCGCCGGCCGCTCGCAGGCATCCACCGTATCGCTGTCGGGAAACCGGTTCATCCGCAGCAGCGGGTAGTTTCGACAATCAAGGGTGGGCCCTGAGACAATCCAGGGCTATCCCCGTCTGAGAGAAGGAGTCCGTGGCCCTGTTCCGCCGGAAGCCCGAGCCGGTCGCCGAGCCGGAGCCGGCCTCATCCGCCCCCGTCGGTCCGGGCGTCAAGAAGGCCCGGCCCACGCCCAGCCGCAGGGAGGCCGAGGCGGCCCGCCGACAGCGGGTGAACCAGCCGATGACCAACCGGCAGGCCCGGGCGGTCGCCGCCCGGCAGGCGCGTGCCGAGCGGATGAAGTCCATGGCCCTGCGGGACCAGTCGCCGGAAAAGGCCTTGATGCGGGACTACATCGATGCCCGGCTCAACCTGGGTGAGTTCCTGCTGCCTTCGGTGGTGGTGATCCTCGCCATCACTCTGGCCGGCTCGTACTTCCCCAACGTCGCGATCCTCACCACCCTGCTGATGTACCTGTTCATCCTGGCGGTGATCGTGGACGGGTTCTTGATGTGGCGCGGCTTCAAGCGGGTGCTGGCCGAGCGCGTCCCGAACGCGCCCACCAAGGGCCTGCTTATGTACGGGATGAGCCGCAGTACGCAGATCCGGCGCTTCCGGATACCCCCGCCCCGGATCAAGCGCGGCGAGGCGTACTAGGCCAGTCGGTGGAGATCCTGGCGAGCATCGCCGAGATGCTGAGCCATGGAGTGAGGTCCGGCTTGCCCGGCCGTCGTCGCCGATGGATATTGACCAGATGAGCTGGCGCTGGGTGCCCGACCGGGAGCCGGATGACACGATCCGGCTCACCCGCAGCTTCCCGACCCAGGGTGAGGCCGAGACCTGGCTGGGCGAGTTCTACCCGGAGCTGCTGAGCGCCGGTGTACGCACGGTCAGCCTCTACGAGGCCGACCGCCTGGTCTACGGTCCGATGAGCCTGGAACCGGAGTGAGCCGGGTCAACGGTTGCCTCGTTGCCCAGCGCGTGCCACAGCCGGCGCCAGGTGTCCGGCCGCGCGGCGACGGCTGACTCGAGCCCACCTGACGGTCCTCTATCCTCGGGCCGTGACGACGCCGGACTACGTGCTCGACCTGCGCCGCGCGTACGGACAGGGGCGGCTGCTGCTTCCCGGGGTCTCGGCGGTGGTGGTCCGCGACGACCTGGACGCTCAGCGGCCACACGTCCTGCTCAACCGGCGTAGTGACAGCGGCCGCTGGAGCCTGCCCTCCGGCATCGTCGAACCGGACGAGCAGCCCGCCGGCGCGCTGGCCCGCGAGGTGGCCGAGGAGACCTGCGTCGAGGTCGAGGTCGAACGGCTGGCGCTGCTGGTCACCGAGCCGGAGATGACCTTCGACAACGGGGACCGCTGCCAGTTCATCGCCATGACCTTCCGCTGCCGCTACCGGGGCGGGAGGGCTGCCGTGGGCGACGACGAGTCCACCGCGGTCGACTGGTTCCCGGTGGACGGTCTGCCGGCTGACCTCGACGAACGGTACCGGCGGCGGATCGGCGCCGCCCTGTCCGACCAGGAGGCGTGCGTCTTCGAGGTCTAGTGCTCCCGGACGCCGGGGGTGACGAATGGGGGCTTGACCACCACGAACGGTTCGGCCCGACCCCGAACGTCCACGGTGACGGCATCGTCCAGCGCCACCCCGGCCTCGACCAGCGCCAGGGCGATCCCGGTCTTGAGCGTCGGGGAGAAGGTGCCCGAGGTCACCGCGCCGAGCTCGCCGCCGTCGGGGTTGCGGACCACCATCCCGGGCCGGGGGATCCCCCGCCCCACCGCCTTGAGGCCGCGCAGCAGCCGGGTCGGCCCGACCTGCTTCTCCCGTCGGAGAGCCTCGTGACCGAAGAAGGTCTCCTTGGTCCAGCCCACGGCCCAGCCGAGCCGGGCCTGCACCGGGGTGATCGTCGGCGACAGCTCGTGTCCGTGCAGGGCGTACCCCATCTCCGTGCGGAGCGTGTCCCGCGCGCCGAGACCGGCCGGCTGCAGGCCGTACGGCTCCCCGGCCGCGGTGACGGCGTCCCAGACCGCTCCGGCGGCGTCGGCCGGCACCACCAGCTCGTAACCGCGCTCCCCCGTGTAGCCCGTGCGGCACACCGTCAGCGGTGTGCCCGCCACCTCCGCGCTGACGAAGGACATGTAGTCGTGCCCCGTCGGCAGGCCGGCGCCACCGAGCACCTCGTCGGAGTGGGTGCCCTGAACGGCGAGGATGGCGAAGTCGCGGTGCCGGTTGGTCACCTTGACCGAGGCCGGGGCAGCGTCGGCAAGGCGGGACACCACCTCCGCGCAGTTGGCGGCGTTCGGGATGAGAAGTACGTCGTCGGGGGTCCGCAGGTAGGCGATCAGATCGTCGACCACGCCACCGTCGTCGTTGCAGACCATCGTGTACTGGGCCTGGCCGGGAGCGATCCGGCCCAGGTCATTGGTCAGGCAGCGGTTGAGGAACTCGGCCGCACCGGGGCCGGTAACCTCCGCCTTGCCGAGGTGACTGACGTCGAAGATGCCGACGGCGTTGCGGACTCCGGCGTGCTCGGCCAGCACCCCCGCGCCGGCGTACTCCAGGGGCATCGACCAGCCGCTGAACGGGGCGAACTTCGCCCCGGCCGCGACGTGGCGGTCATGCAGCGGTGAGCGGATCAGCTCCTCGTCGGCCACCGGCTTCCCTTCCTCGCCCTACGGGTGGCGAACCTACCCCAGAGCGTCCGAAGGGCGGATCGCTACCCTGAGAGGCTTACGACCGTTACTCCCCCGTCAGGACGACATCGTGCCGATCGCACCGCTCCCCTCACTCACCGTCGCCCGGGCGCTGCCGCGGAACCCGGACGTGCTGGTGGTCGGCTACACCGGCGAAGGCCTACGGGAGATGCCCTCGGCGGTGGCGTCGGCGTTCACCAAGCGGTTCGGTAGCACGCCGGGGCAGATGGCGGCCGCCCTGGGCGCCAAGCAGGGCGACGACCACTTCGTCACCCTGCCGGCCGCCGGCGACGGTCCGCGCATCGTGGTGGTGGGGCTGGAGTCGGCGCAGCCGACCCCGGAGGACCTGCGCCGGGCGGCCGGAGCGGGCGTACGCCATGCCGCCGAGATGGCCGACTCCTCCCGGCTCGCCGTCGCGGTCGCTCTCGGCAGCACCGATCCGGTCGAGGCCCAGGCCGTGGCCGAAGGCGCCCTGCTCGGCAGCTACCGCTACAGCCCGATCAGCGGCAAGGCTGACGACGACGGGTCAGTCAGCACCATCACCGTGGTGCACGAAGCGCGGGAGAAGCTGGACGGCATCGCCGCCGCGGCGGAGATTGTGGCGCGGGCGGTGGTCACCGCCCGGGAGTGGGTCAACATTCCTGCCAACCTGCTCTTCCCGTCCTCCTTTGCCGACCAGGTCCGGGAGCTGGTCGGCCGGACCGGTATCGGCGTCGAGGTGCTCGACGAAACCGCGCTGGCCCGCGGCGGCTACGGCGGTCTGCTGGCCGTCGGCGGCGGGTCGTCCCGACCGCCACGGTTGGTCCGGCTGAGCTACCGGCCGCGCGGCGCCAAGGCGCACCTGGTCCTGGTCGGCAAGGGCATCACCTTCGACACCGGCGGCCTGAACCTGAAGCCGGCCGAGGGCATGTACACCATGAAGTGCGACATGGCGGGGGCCGCGGCGGTGCTGGCCGCGACCTGGGCGATCGCCCAGCTGGGGCTCAAGGTCAGCGTCACCGCGTACGGCGCGCTGGCCGAGAACATGCCGTCCTCGACCGCCTACCGGCCCTCCGACGTGCTGACCATCTACGGCGGGACGACGGTCGAGAACGGCAACTCCGACGCCGAGGGGCGGCTGGTGATGGCTGACGCGCTGGCCCGTTCCGCGGAGGACCAGCCGGACCTGGTCGTCGACGTGGCCACCCTCACCGGGGCCTGCGTGGTCGCGCTGGGCGAGCGGACGGCCGGCGTGATGAGCAACGACCAGGACACCGCCGACCGGGTGCTGGACGCAGCCGAGGCGGCGGGTGAGAGCTGCTGGCCGCTGCCGATCCCGAGCGAGATCCGGCCCAAACTCGACTCCAAGGTGGCCGACCTCCGCTCCACGGGCACGGACCGTTGGGGTGGCGCCCTGGTGGCGGCGGCGTTCCTGCGGGAGTTCGTGCCCGAAGGCACGCCCTGGGCCCACATCGACATCGCCGGACCGGCGTTCCACGACAAGAAGCCCTACGGCTACGTCGGCGCCGGCGGCACCGGCGCCGGCGTCCGCACCCTGATCGCCCTGGCCGGCTCACTGGCCGACTGAGGTCATCGGCCCTGAGAAAGTGACGCCAGTCGCCGCTGGATGCCGAGACACGCCAGCAGGTGGTGAAACGCGCGTCCGTTTCTCAGGGAGGCTTCCCTACGACCCGAAGGGCGCGACGGGTGCGATACGAGCACAAGGAGGTTCGGGGCCGTGCTGGCAGTGCCCCGGCGCCGGGCCTTCCATCCCACAGACCCGACGCCTCTGCCAGCACGGCGCGTGCAAAACGCCACCCCCCAGGGGTTGCGGAACCCGTCAGGTAGTCCCGTGCAACGACGTATCACACACGGGGGGTTCGGACCTTGCCCGGAATCGGATGGGTGGTTTCTGCAGAAAGTCGAAAAATTCCTCAGCGGAGGTCCGGATGCTTCTTGTTCCGGCTGTTGTAGTCCCGCATCCGCTGCGGATAACCGACGACGGCGGCGTCGTAGCCGGGGATCTGCAGGTGCTCCGCGAAGGCGTGCGCCCACTCCGGTGACGGCACCACCCGCCGGGTCCACTCACCGTCGAAGGCGACCAGCAGCAGGGTGGTCTCGGTGACTGCGGTCTTCGGCTCGACGAAGGCCTCGACACCGCGCCGGGTGGCGGCGAACTGGCTCAGGTGGGCGGTGACCGCATCGTCCACGGAGCGGGTCTGAACGGCGTAGCGGCCACCCTTTCGCACCTTGGTCGCGGCGCGCCGTAGCCAACCCATGGAGCAAGTATGGCCGCTCGGCCCCAATCTGTCGGGCGGCCGGCCTGACAGGATGGCGGTATGGCTGGGAAGTTCGATCTGCTGGTGCTCGGTGCGGGCAGCGGGGGCTACGCCTGTGCGCTGCGGGCGGCGCAGCTGGGCCTGCGGGTGGGCCTGGTGGAGCGGGATCTCGTCGGCGGGACCTGTCTGCACCGGGGCTGCATCCCGACCAAGGCGATCCTGCACGCCGCCGAGGTGGCCGACGCCGCCCGCAGCGGGGCGCAGGTCGGAGTCCACGCGACGATCGACAAGATCGACCTCGCCGCGGTGACCGCATACGCCGAGAGCGTGGTCGGACGGCTCTACAAGGGTCTGTCCGGCCTGGTGAGCTCCCGTGGGATCGAGGTCATCGCCGGGTCCGGCCGGCTGGTCCGCACCGACGAGGGACCCGGGATCGCTGTGGGTGAGGACACCTACACCGCCCCGTACGTCGTGCTGGCGACCGGCTCCGCTCCGCGCACCCTGCCGGGGTTGACCATCGACGGGCAGCAGATCCTGACCAGCGAGCACGCCTGGCGACTGGACCGACTGCCGGCGTCGGCAGTGGTGCTGGGGGGCGGGGTGATCGGCTGCGAGTTCGCCTCCGCCTGGCGCTCGTTCGGCGTCGACGTCACGATCGTCGAGGCTCTGCCCCGGCTGCTCGCCGCCGAGGAGCCCGCGGTATCCACCGCCCTGGAGCGGGCGTTCCGCAAGCGCGGGATCACCGTGGTCACCGGGGCGGCGCTGGAGTCGGCGGTCGTCGAGTCGGGCGGCGTCCGGCTGACTCTGGCCAAGGAGCGGACGCTGAGCGCCGAGCTGCTGCTGGTCGCCGTCGGCCGCGGGCCGGTCTCGGACGGCCTGGGGTACGCGGAGGCCGGGGTTGGGCTGGATCGCGGGTTCGTGGCCGTGGACGACCGGCTGCGGACGGCGGTGCCGGGTGTGTACGCCGTCGGCGACCTGGTGGCCGGGCTGCAGCTGGCTCATCGGGGCTTCGCCCACGGCATCTTCGTGGCCGAGGACATCGCCTCCCGGCTGGGTAGCACCGACACCGTCCCCGTCCCGGTGGTCGATCGTCACATCCCGCGGGTGACCTACTGCGATCCCGAGGTGGCCTCGGTGGGGCTGACCGAGGAGGCGGCCCGCGCCGAGTACGGCGAGGTGGAGACGGCGACCTACGACCTCACCGGCAACGGCAGGTCGCAGATCCTCAAGACCGCCGGCTTCGTCAAGCTGGTCCGGGCCGCCGATGGGCCGGTGGTCGGCGTCCACCTGATCGGCGCCCGGGTGAGCGAGCTGGTCGGCGAGGCGCAGCTGATCACCGGCTGGGACGCGTACCCGGAGGAGGTGGCGGCCATGCTGCATGCGCACCCGACGCAGCACGAGGCCCTCGGCGAGGCCCACCTGGCTTTGGCCGGGAAGCCGCTGCACACCCACTGAGAAAAGTCGACCAGGGACTGAGCACATCCGGTCTCGAGTGCGTTCTGGCTGGTGAGGCGGTGGGTCGGCGACGTGCCCCGCGGCGTACGCAGGGTGGGGAGCGCGGTGTCGTGCGCGATCGTGGGACGACCCGGAGAACCTAGACACCATCCTCGACTCCTGGACATCGGATGAGCTCCCCCACCCACCAGACGTCAGATCTCACCCTTCGATCTGCAGGCGGTGGAGGTCGAAGAAAGGTGCAGATCGCCGGAGCGGGCGGCGCGATCTCCTGGCGCGCGGGGGGCGGCTCCGATGAGAGCCGTCACGGCTAGGCTGACCCCAACCGTGCACCGGCCGGGCTCAACGACCGAGTCCGAGACCGCACAGATGGAGGAGTCCACGAGACATGTCGACATCGGTAACTCTCCCGGCCCTGGGCGAAAGCGTCACCGAAGGCACGGTGAGCCGGTGGCTCAAGCAGGTCGGTGACCAGGTCGAAGCCGACGAGCCGTTGCTGGAGGTCTCCACCGACAAGGTCGACACCGAGATCCCCTCCCCCGCTTCCGGCGTGCTGCTGGAGATCAAGGCGGCCGAGGACGAGACCGTCGAGGTCGGTGCGGTGCTGGCGGTGATCGGTGATTCGAGCGAGGCCGAGGGTGGCGGCGGTGGCGATGCCGGCGGCGGCGACGCGGCGGCGGAGGCCGAGGCACCCG
>DASQVF010000414.1:0-2807 GCA_035640915.1 Propionibacteriaceae bacterium | reverse complement strand
CGGCCCCGGCGCCACCAACATGGTCACGGGCGCCGCTCTGGCGACCATCAACCGGCTGCCGGTGCTGCTGCTGCCGGCCGACACCTTCGCCGACCGGGCGGCGTCGCCGCTGCTGCAGGAGCTGGAGCTGGACTACGCCGGTGATCTCACCGTCAACGACGCCTTCCGGCCGGTGTCGAAGTACTTCGACCGGGTTTGGCGGCCCGAGCAGCTGCCTGCGGCCCTGCTCGGCGCGATGCGGGTGCTGACCGACCCGGCCGAAACTGGGGCGGTGACCGTCTGCTTCCCGCAGGACGTGCAGGCGCAGGCGTACGACTGGCCGGTCGAGCTGTTCGCCAAACGGGTCTGGCACATCGCCCGCCCGCTGCCCGAGCCGGCCCGGCTGACCAAGGCGGCCGAGATCATCCGCGGCGCCCGGCGACCGCTGATCGTGGCCGGTGGTGGCGTGCACTACTCCGGTGCGACGGAGGCGTTGGCCGCGCTGGCCGCAGCCACCGGCATCCCGGTCGGCCAGACCCAGGCCGGCAAGGGCACCCTGGTCTACGACCACCCGCAGTGCCTAGGGGCGATCGGTTCCACCGGCACGACGGCGGCCAACGCCGTCGCCCGGGACGCCGACGTCGTGATCGGGATCGGCACCCGCTACACCGACTTCACCACCGCCAGCCGGACCGCCTTCCAGAACCCCGAGGTCACCTTCGTCAACCTCAACGTCGCGCCGCTGGACGCGGTCAAGCACTCCGGGCTGAGCGTGGTCGCCGACGCCCGGGAGGCGCTGACCGCGCTGCTCCCGCTGCTCGACGGTTATCGGGTCGAGGACTCCTACGCGGCGAGCTACACCGAGCTGGACGCGACCTGGGACGAGACGGTGCGGCAGGCGTACGCGGGCGGTATGCGCGCTGAGCCGGTCGAAGCGCCGGACGGCCGCCCTTCGACAGGCCCAGGGCTCATCACGCAGGCAGAAGTGATCGGGATGGTGAACGAGCTGTCCGACCCGCGCGACGTCGTGGTCTGCGCGGCCGGGTCGATGCCCGGTGACCTGCACAAGCTGTGGCGGACCCGCGACGCCAAGGGCTACCACGTCGAGTACGGCTACTCCTGCATGGGCTACGAGGTGGCCGGTGGCATCGGCGTACGCCTGGCCTGCCCGGACCGGGACGTGTTCGTGATGGTCGGCGACGGGTCCTACCTGATGATGGCGACCGAGCTGGCCACCGCGGTGCAGGAGGGCGTCAAGATCATTACGGTGCTGGTGCAGAACCACGGCTTCGCCTCGATCGGCGCCCTGTCGGAGTCGCTCGGCTCGCAGCGGTTCGGCACCCGGTACCGCTACCGCAACCCCGGTACCGGCCGGCTGGACGGGGACCCGTTGCCGATCGACCTGGCGGCCAACGCGGCCAGCTTCGGCCTGGAGGTGATCAAGGCCGGCACCGCGGCCGAGTTCGCCGATGCGGTGAAGGCGGCCAAGGCCGCCGACGAGCCGGTGGTGATCTACGTCGAGACCGACCCGATGGTCGGCGCGCCGGATTCGGAGTCCTGGTGGGACGTGCCGGTCAGCGCGACCGCCACGCTCGAGTCCACGCAGGCCGCCCGCGCGACCTACGAGCAGCACAAGCAGAGCCAGAGACCACTCGTCGCCCCCGTCGACTAGCGCAGGAGGAGCAAACGTTGCCCGGCAAGCTGACCATCGGGACCGCCCCCGACTCGTGGGGCGTCTGGTTTCCCAGCGACCCCGCACAGGTGCCCGCCAGCACCTTCCTGCGGGAGGTGGCCGAGGCGGGTTACGAGGCGATCGAGCTCGGTCCGTACGGGTACCTGCCTTCCGACGCCGCCGAGCTGCAGGAGGCGCTGGACGAGCACGGGCTGAGCGTGCTGGCCGGGACCGTGTTCTCCCACCTGCACCTACCTGACTCCTGGGACTACACCTGGAAGCAGGTCACCGACGTGGCGGCCCTGACCCGGGCCGTGGGCGGGGAGCACATCGTGGTCATCCCGGAGCCGTGGCGGCACCACAAGACCGGCGCGCCGAAGGAGGACCCCGAGCTCACCGACGAGCAGTGGGACAAGCTGACCCGGGACACGAGCGAGCTGGGGCGCCGGGTTCTCGATGAGTACGGGCTGAAGGCGCAGTTCCACTCCCACGCCGACAGCCACGTCGGCTACCAGCCGGAGATCGAGCGGTTCCTGGCCGGCACCGATGCCGACCACGTCAACCTGTGCCTGGACACCGGCCACGTCGCCTACTACGGCGGGGACTGCCTGGAGCTGATCCGCAAGTACCCCGACCGGATCGGCTACGTGCACCTGAAGCAGGTCAACCCCGAGATCGTCTCCTTCGTACTGGACCGCAACCTGTCCTTCGCCGAGGCGGTGCGGATGGGTGCGATGGTGGAACCGCCGCTGGGCGTGCCGGAGATGGGGCCGCTCTTGGACGCGCTGGCGGCACTGGACCGGGACCTGCAGGGGATCGTCGAGCAGGATCTCTATCCCTGCCCCCCGGACCTCCCGCTGCCCATCGCCAAGCGAACCCGGACGTACCTGGCCTCCTGCAGCTCGGCCCAGATCGACCTGGGGAGCCGAACGTGAACGACCTCCGGGAGATGGGCCCTGAGCCTGTCGAAGGGCCGGACGCTGGGCTTCGACAGGCTCAGCCCGCATCCGAGCCGGACCTCCGCATCGCCGTCCTCGGGGTCGGCCTGATGGGCACCTTCCACGTGGACGCCCTGACCCGGCGGGTGCGCGGGTCGCGGGTGGTGGTGGTCAACGACTTCCTGCCCGACAAGGCCGCGGCCGTGGCCGGGGCGATC
>DASQVF010000413.1:0-17130 GCA_035640915.1 Propionibacteriaceae bacterium | reverse complement strand
CCGTTGACGTCGTTGTAGGCCGCCATCAGGGTCCACGCGTGTGCGTCGTCGATGCAGATCTCGAACGGCATCAGGTAGAGCTCGCGCAGCGCCGCCTCCGACACCTGGGAGTTGACGTAGTGCCGGTCGGTCTCGGACTCGTTGGCCACCCAGTGCTTCACGCAGCCGGCGATGCCGTGGCGCTGCAGCCCGCGGACGTACGCCGCCGCCAGCCGCCCGCTGAGCAGCGGGTCTTCGGAGTAGGACTCGAACAGCCGTCCGTTGAGCGGGGTGCGGTGCAGGTTGACCGTGGGCGCGAGGACGACGTGGACCCCCTGGGCCACCGCCTCCCCGGCGAGCAGCTCGCCGGCCCGCTGGGCGGCGGTCTCGTCCCAGGACTGGGCGAGCAGCGTGGCGTTGGGCAGCAGGGCGACCTCACGGCCGCCGACGAACTCGGTGCCGCGTACGCCGTTGGGGCCGTCGCTGAACACCATCGGGTGCAGGCCGATGCTCGGCTCGCCGTGCAGGGTGAACGCCGAGGCGCCGGTGAGCAGCTTGACCTTGGTCGGCAGGTCCAGCTGGTCGATCGCTTCGTCGATTCGGTTGGCCAGGGCAGCCTCTTCGCGCACGGTCATAGCGGCCACCCTGGCACAGCCCCGGCGGACCTCGGTTCCGGACCTGCCACCCCCGGCCGGTTCGGCGCCTGGGTCAGATCGTGTCGCGGTTGCCCTCGTCGGAGCCCGCCGCCAGGTCGGCGTCGTAGGAGGTGTCGCCACGGTCGACGGTCGTGTCGTCCGCCGCCGAGTCGGTCGGAGCGCTCGCTACTAGCGCGTCGTCGTCGGTGACGGTTCCCGCGGCACTGCTCGCCGAGTCGTCGTACGCCGCCTCGCGGTCGGCCGTTGCGGAGTCGGCGGTCTCGCTGCTCTCGACCGTCGATCCGGCCGTCATGTCGTTGTCTCCACCGAAGCTGGACTCGCTCATGGGTCCTCCTCGTCATCGAGCCGATGACCTCAGTCTCCCACCGTCCCTCCGGCCACCCGCACCGACCTGCGCGCGGCCGCAGACGAAGAGCTTGTCCGCCGGAGCGGCACCTGCCGCGGCGGGTACCCGTAGGGCGAGTTCGAGATCACCGAGTCGCCGGGATGCAGCCGGTCGTCGGCGCGATACCAGGCGTACAGCTCCTCCTCCGCTCCCGAGTCGCCGGCGTCGGCCCGCACCAGCAGGTCGGCCAGCCGGTCGATCATCTCCTCGCTGCCGCCGTCCGCCGTCGCCCCCCAGTCGTCCCAGAGCAGCAGCTCGTCACCGAACCGGTGCGCCACCTCGTAGACCACCTCGGCCTGGATGAACATCGGCCCGCCGAACTCCGAGCCCGGGAAGACGCCGTAGGTCTCGGGGTCGAGCGCGCCGGCCCGGTAGCCCTGCCAGACCTCGGCCGCGGTCTGGAAGGACGCGTCCGGTCCGGCCGCCAGGTCCCCCGGGTCGAAGTCGGCGCGCCCGGGCGCCAGCTCGGGATCGGTCCGCCGCCACCGGCCGCCGTCCAGGTACTCCACGATCACGTGGTCGTGGTGGTAGCCCGGCGTGAAGTAGCTCGCGAATCCGACCCGGCTGCGGGCCGGCACCCCGTGCTCGCGCAGCCCGCCGACCACGAACAGCGTGTGGTCGCGGCAGCACCCGGCCACCCGATCGGCCAGGGCGCGCGGCGCGGTCAGCGGCGCACCGTGCCGGTCCTGGTCGACGGACAGGATCACCTCCAGCCAGCGGCTGTCGATCTCGTGCCGCCGCTCCTCGGGCAGGTCGGGCAGCTCCGCGCGGTAGTGCGCGATCACGTTCCGGGCCGCCGCGCACAGATCGGCTGCCGTGCCCGGGAGGGCCCGCAGCAGGCCGGCGTGCCGGCCGGGATCGGAGTAGGGAGTGTGGACCGCGTACCCGCTCGGATTGGGCATGCCGCTTAGTCTGATCCCGACCGACGACAGATTCGGTGGGTTTAGTCTGTGTACCCACCGATCCGGGGGACCGGCGGAAGGAGTTGAGGCCGCGGTGGTCAAGGTTCCGGATTTCGACGCGCTCTACGCGGCCGACCCCGACCCGTTCCAGGTGCGGTCCAGCTTCTACGAGCAGCGCAAGATCGGCCTGATCCTGAACTGTCTGACCAAGCCGACGTACGCAGCCGCCTGGGATCCTGCCTGTGGAGTCGGCGAGCTGGCCGCCCGGGTGGCCGACCGCGCCGAACGAGTGCTGGCCTCCGACGCCTCGTCGCAGGCCGTGCATCTGGCCCGCCGGCGCTGCAGCTCGATCAAGAACGTCGACGTGAGGCAGCTGCCGCTACCCCAGCGCCCGCCGAACGACACGGACCCGTTCGACCTGATCGTGGTGAGCGAGTTCGCCTACTACCTGCCCGAGGAGGCTCGCCGGACCACCCTTCACCTGCTGCACGAGGTGTCGGCCGAGGGCGGCGAGCTGGTCGCGGTGCACTGGCGACACCATCCGCAGGACGCCTACGTCAGCGGCGAGCAGGTGCAGGAGGAGGTCGTGTCCGAGCTGGAGCCGCTGGGCTGGCGGCACGTCGTCCAGCACGACGACCGCGACTTCATCATCGACGTGCTGGAGCGGCCCGGTCACCCGGCGATGGCCGGCCGGCGCCAGCCCGCCGTTCAGTGATGGCGCAGCATCGCGACCAGAGCGGACTTCTTCTTCCCGGAGTAGCCGGACAGCCCGAGCTCCTTCGCCCGCTTGCGCAGCTCGCCCACCGTCCAGTCGTCGTACGACCCGGCTGATCCGCCCTTCCCACCCACCGCGGAGCGGCCCCGGGCAGCGCTGGCATTGGCGATGCGCGCCGCCTTCTGCTTGGAGCCGCCCTCGGACCGGACCTCCTGGTACACCTTCTCGTCCTGAACGCTCGGCCTGGGCTTCTTCTTGGCCGCCGACATGACCTAGGCGTTTCCTCTGTTCTCGTCCGGTCGGATCCGCCGCAGTACGTGGGGAAGTACGGCAATCGCGGTAAGGATGACCCCCGTGGCTCCGGCGGCAATCACCGCGCTGCGCCGGTCGAGGACCACGTCGAAGATCAACAACACCGTGCCGACCAGGACCAGACCCACCCCGCCGAGAGTGAGCCGGATCAGCACGTGCGCCACGTCGACGATCAGCTTCTTGGCGTGCTGACGGAACAGCACCCGGTGCAGGTTGACCGGGGTCAGACCCAGGGCAGTGGTCAGCACGGCGACCAGCACCAGCACGAGGTAGACCCCGTGCTGGAAACGGTCGAGCTCAGCGAATCGGTTCTGAAAGGCGATGGCCAGCAGGAAGCCGGTGAGGATCTGGGTCCCGGTCTGGGTGACGCGCAGCTCCTGGAGCATCTCGTTCCAGTTCCGGTCCATCCGCTCGTCGAAAGTCTCGTCGCGACCGCCGGTCTGGTCGACGTCGACAACGGCTGACCGTCGGGCAGCGGATCCCGCAGACACGGTTTACATGGTAAACCCGATGTGAACGGGAGGTTAACGACCTCCGCCGTCAGTCGAAGACCAGCTCGATCCGGTCGAGCAGGTCCTCCAGCGCGTCCTCGAACTCCGTGTCGTACCCTTCCCCGCGGAGCTGGTCCTGCAGCGCCATCAGCCGGGGGTACCGGGAGAGGTCGTTGGTCTCGAAGAACTCGATGTCGTCCTCGAGCTCATCCTCCGCACCCAGGTCGAGAGTGGCCGACTCCAACAGCAGGTGGCCGAGCAAGAAGGTCGAGAACGCCCGGTAGATGCCGACGCACTTGGCGTTGGTGAAGCCGAAGCGTTGCAGCGAGGACAGGAAGCCCTCGACCCAGCGGAGGCTGCGCAGGGGTGGCCGCAGCCACGGCGCGGCGGGCGGGCGGGTGGCGACCAGCGGGAACACCTTGGGGTGCGACACGGCAATGCTGCGTACGCCGTGGGCCATCTGCTGCAGGTACTCCTGCCAGGAGTTGGGCAGCTCCTGGGTCATCGTCTCCTGGTACAGCTCGTTCATCACGTACTCGACCACGCCGTCCAGCAGCTGCTCACGACCGGGGATGTAGCGGTAGAGGGCCATCGCCTCCACCCCCAGCTCGCTGCCCAGCCGGCGCATGGTCAGCCGGTCGCGGCCCTCCTCGTCGATCAGGCGGACGGCCTCGCGCAGGATCTGGTCCCGGCCGAGCAGCCGCCGGTGCGGGCCGGAGCCCGAACGGTCAGTCGTCCCCGGCACCAGCGTGGGCACGTCGGCCTCGAGGGCTCCCCGCAGAGGCCCACCGGCCATGTCCTCGGTCATCGCCACTCGCTTCCCGCGACGCGTAGGGGGTTGACCTTCCTACCGGACTGATATCCGATCGTTTACACCGTAAACCCTGGGCTCTAGGTTGGGCTATGGCGTAACGGCGCCAGCATGTACTAGCAAACGATGATAGTTCGGGTGCTGGGCCAGGATCGGGCGCCGCCGAAGGAGGGGGAGAGTCGTCATGGGTGGTCTGGATGACAAGCTCGGAGGCAAGGCCGACGAGATGAAGGGCAAGGTCAAGGAAGGCGTCGGCGACGCCACCGACAACCGCAGCCTGCAGGCCGAAGGCGCCAGCGACCAGGCCGCAGGCAAGGTGGAGCAGGCGATCGGCGAGGCCAAGGACGCCTTGGCCGACGTGCGTCGGGACCACGACGCCGGCACCACGCGGTAGCGCCGCCTAGAGCCGCCGGAACTCGGCCCGCCAGCGACGGGCGTCGGCGGTGCCCAGGTCCTCGATCTGCACCGCCAGCAGCCCGTCCTCGGCGAAGGACTCGACCTCGTCGCGAGTGAGCGGCCAGGGCGGTCCGACCGCGACATGGGTGTCCTCCGCCGCCGCCAGGACCAGCAGCGTTCCACCCGGGCCGACGAAGCGGCGTACCCGGCTGATCACGGTCGGCCGCAGGGCGACCGGCAGCGACTGCACGGTGTAGCTCTCCAGCACCAGGTCGTACGCCCCGGTCCAGTTCGAGGGCGGGTCGAGCACGTCGGCGACCTGGAAGTCGACGCCGGCGCCGGCGAATCGGTCCCCCGCCGCCGCGACCGCCGACGGGGCGATGTCGAAGCCGGTGACCGTCCAGCCCAGCTCGGCCAGGTACGCGGCATCCGAGCCCGGACCAGAACCGACGACCAGCGCCCGTCGCCCCGACGCCGGCGACGTCTGGGCCTCGGCCCACTCGACCAGCAGCGGGTGCGGGCCGCCCCGATCCCAGGGAATAACGGCCCGGCCCTGGGCCGCCTCGGCGTACAGCGGCTCGAACCAGCCGGTGGGGTCGCCGGCGTCCAGTGCCGCCGCCGACAGTCGATTCGCGTCAGCCTCGCGGTCGTTCACCGGACCATCTTGGCTCAGCCGAGCTCGGCGAGGGCCAGCTCCAGCTGATCCAGACCATGGTCGAGCTGGGCCTCGGTGATCACGATCGGGGGGGCCAGCCGGATGGTCGAGCCGTGGGTGTCCTTGGCCAGCACACCGCGGCTGGCCAGCGCCTCACACAGGTCGCGGCCGCTGGCCAGGGCGGGATCGAGATCCACCCCGGCCCACAGGCCGCGAGAGCGGACGCCGACCACGCCGTGGCCGAGCAACGCGTCCAGGCGCTCCCGCATCCTCAGCCCCAGCAGGGTGGCCCGGCGCTGGTAGTCGCCGGTGGCCAGCAGGCCGACCACCGCGCGGCCGACCGCACAGGCCAGCGGGTTGCCGCCGAAGGTGCTGCCGTGGGTCCCCGGCTGCAGCACGCCCAGCACGTCGGAGTTGGCGACGACGGCCGAGACCGGCACGATGCCCCCGCCCAGGGCCTTGCCCAGCAGGTAGACGTCGGCGACCACGCCCTCGTGCTCACAGGCCAGGGTGCGGCCGGTCCGGCCCAGGCCGGACTGGATCTCGTCGGCGATGAACAGCGCCCGCCGCTGCCCGGTCAGGTCGCGGACGCCGGCCAGGTAGCCCGGCGGGGGAATGCGGACCCCGGCCTCGCCCTGGATCGGCTCCAGCAGCACCGCGACCACATCGGGGGTCATGGCAGCGGCCATGGCGTCCAGGTCGCCGTACGGGACGGTCACGAACCCCGGCGTGTAGGGGCCGAAGTGATCGTGGGCGAGCGGGTCGTCGGAGAAGCTGATGATCGTGGTGGTGCGGCCGTGGAAGTTGCCTCCGGCCACGATGATCTTCGCCTGCCCGTCCGGCACACCCTTCACCAGGTAACCCCAGGCACGAGCGACCTTGATCGCCGACTCCACCGCCTCGGCGCCGGTGTTCATCGGCAACACCATGTCGAGGCCGACCAGCCGGGCCAGCCCGTCGGCGAACGAGGCCAGCTGATCGTGGTGGAAGGCCCGAGAGGTCAGGGTCACCCGGTCCAGCTGCTGCCGGGCCGCGGCGACCAGAGCGGGGTGCCCGTGGCCGAAGTTGGTCGCGGAGTAGGCGGCCAGGAAGTCCAGGTACTCGGTGCCGTCGACGTCGGTGAGCACCGCGCCGGCGCCGGTGGCCACCACCACGTCCAGTGGGTGGTAGTTGTGCGCGACCCGGCCCGACTCCGCCTCCAGCAGCTCAGCGGTGCGGGTCGTGATCTGGTCCATGATCGTCATGGTGACTGCTCCTTCCGGGCGCGTGTCATGGGGCATCGGGGGCGACTCCCTCGGACCCCCGAAATGCGTGGAGCTCCTGGGTGCAGCACTTCACGCTGCCGCCGCCCTTGGCGAGCTCGCTGAGGTCGATCGAGATCGGCCGGTAGCCCGCTGCGGCGATCTGCATGCGCAGGGCCGCGGCGCCGGCGGGGACGAAGACGTTGCGGCCGTCGCTGACGCAGTTCAGGCCGAAGGCGTACGCGTCCGCCTCGGTGGCGAGGATCGCGTCCGGAAAGCACTCGGCCAGCCGCCGCTGGCTGTCCGGGCTGAACGCGTCCGGGTAGTAGGCGATGTGGTCCCGCTCGTCGTCCAGCACGGTGAGCGCGACGTCGAGGTGGTAGAGCCGGGGATCGACCAGCTCCAGACTGATCACCTCGCGGCCGGTCAGGGCGGCCAGCTCGCCGTGGGCCGCCCGGCTGGTGCGGAACCCGTAGCCGGCCAGGATCCGGTTCGCCAGCACGGCGAAGTCGCCCTCGGCTTCGTTGCTCGCTCCCGGTTCGGCGATGGCGGGGGCGGCGTACCCGGTGCCGTTGCGCCGGTGCCACTCGGCGTGCGCGGCCGCCTCCGGGGCCCGCTCGGCGTACGCGAACCGGGCGGGCAGCACGATGCCGTCCAGGGCGAAGGCGCCGTTGGCGGCGTAGACCATGTCCGGCAGGCCGGGGATCGGGTCCAGCAGGTCGACCTGGTGGCCGGCGGCGCGGTACGCCTCGACCAGCGCGGACCACTGCGCCATCGCCAGCGGCCGGTCCACCGGGACGTCGGGATCCATCCACGGGTTGATCGCGTACCGGACGTCGAAGTAGGTGGGTGGGCACATCAGGAAGTGCCGCGGCCGGGAGCGCCGCAACGCGAACGCGGCCCGACCTGGCACAGTGATGGTCACCCTTGCAGGGTAGGGTGCGGGGCAACGCAAGGACGATGGCCATACGCACGGAATCGAGGATCCTTTGTGGCGTCTTGACGACATCGATCACAAGATCCTTGCGCACCTGGTCGACAACGGCCGGGAGAGCTTCGCCGCCCTCGGCCAGCGGATCGGGCTGTCCACCGCAGCCACCAAGCGCCGAGTCGACCGGCTGCGCTCGGAGCGGGTGATCCGCCGCTTCACCGCTGAGGTGGAGGCCGCCGCTTTGGGCTGGACCATCGACGCGTTCGTGGAGCTCTACTGCGAGGGTCGGGTGCCTCCGGACCGGATGCGGGAGCTCGTGCGCACCATTCCCGAGGTAGTCGAGGCCTACACCGTGACCGGCGAGGCCGACGGCGTCCTCCGGGTCCGCGCCTCCGACACCGCACACTTCGAGAAGATCCTCGGCGTCATCCGCAACCATCCTGGCGTCCTGCGCACCCGCTCCGCCCTGGTCCTCTCCCGCCTGTAGCCGTTTCGTGTGGGATCTCACCGCGACTACGCGGTGCAATCCCACACGATGCTGGCCGAGCGGCATCCACAGCCTCGTGTCCCGGGCGCGCCGCCATCCACAGATCGGCGTCGGCCCGGTCGATCGACGCTCGGATCCGCATCCTCCCGACGTGCACCCACGGCAAGCGATTCCGGGCCCGCTGCAGCGGCTGGCGGCCATCCAGAGCGACGTCGTCACCCGCGAACAGGCGCTCGATCACGGCGTCAGCCAGCACGTGCTGGACCGCCTGGTCCGATCCGACTCCTGGCGGCGTCTGTGCCCCGGGCTCTACCTCACGGTGCCGACCGCGCCGTCCTTCGATGCCCTGGCGTGGGGCGGCGTGCTGCTCGGCGGGCCCCGCTCCCGGCTGGGACCTGAGGCCTCGGGATATCTCTGGCAGCTGACCGAGCGAGCACCCGAGATCGTCGACGTGCTGGTGCCGACCGAGCGCACGCTGGCGAAGCGGGACCCGTGGCGGTTCATCCGGGAGCGGCCGACCGCCCGGTCCGACCGCTGCCGCGGGAACCCGCCACGGCTGGGCCCGGAGGACACCGTCCTCGACCTGGCCGCAGATCGCGCCGAGGGACAGATTGTCGGCTTGGTGACCCGCGCGGTTGGATCCCGGCTGACCACGGCGGTCCGCCTGCAGAAGCACTTGGACCTGCGGTCTCGTCATTGCCATCGCGCCCTGCTTCGCGACCTGCTGGCCGAGGTTGCCGAAGGAGCTGAGTCGCCACTGGAGCTGAGGTTCCTGCACGATGTGGAGCGACCGCACGGTCTCCCCCGCGGCGACCGGCAGAGCTCACGAGCCGGCCTGCGCTACCTTCGCGACGTCCGGTACGGCGGTACGCGTTGCTGGTCGAGCTGGACGGAAAGCTCGGCCACGAGGGCGAAGGCCGTTTCCGCGACATGCACCGCGACAACCTCCATGCCCTGGGTGACGAGCTGACCCTTCGGTTCGGCTGGTACGACGTCACCACCAGGCCTTGTGCCGTGGCCTACCAGGTCTTCACCGTGCTGACCCGTCGTGGCTACCAGGATCCGTTCCTTCGCTGCGTCCGCTGCATCGGGGTACCAGAAGCGGTGCTCGCTTCATCGTGAGGGATCCTGCCGCGTAGTCGTCGCAGGATCCCTCACGATCTCGGTAGTAGGTTCGTCACCGTGGTATCGACCGATCCGGTGCGGCGGATCCGCGTCACCGACTTCCAGGCGGCCAAGCGCCGGCGCGAGCGGTGGGCGATGCTGACCAGCTACGACCAGTACACCGCTGCCCTGTTCGACCAGGCCGGGGTCTGGGCGCTGCTGGTCGGCGACTCCGCGGCCAACAACGTCTTCGGCTACGAGACCACGCTGCCGGTCACGGTGGATGAGCTGCTGCCGCTGGTCCGGGCGGTGGTCAAGTCGACCAAGCGAGCTTTCGTCGTCGGTGACCTGCCGTTCGGCTCGTACGAGGACGGTCCGTCGCAGGCGCTGGAGACCGCCATCCGCTTCATGAAGGAGGGCGGCTGCCACGCGGTGAAGTTCGAGGGCGGCGTCCGCGTCGCCGAGCAGATCCGCAAGGTGACCGACGCCGGTATCCCGGTGATGGGTCACATCGGCTTCACCCCGCAGAGCGAGCACCAGCTCGGTGGCTACCGGGTCCAGGGCCGCGGCGACGACGGCAAGCGGCTGCTCGAGGACGCGCACGCAGTGGCCGATGCCGGGGCGTTCGGGGTGGTGCTGGAGATGGTGCCCGGCGAGCTGGCCGAGCAGGTCACCGCCGAGCTGGAGATCCCCACCGTCGGGATCGGCGCCGGCCCGGAGTGCGACGCCCAGGTGCTGGTGTGGCAGGACATGCTCGGTCTCCGCCCGGGCAAGATGCAGCGCTTCGTCAAGCAGTACGCCAACCTGGCGCAGGTGATCGGCGATGCGGCCGCCAGCTACGTCGACGAGGTGCGCAACGGCACCTTCCCCACCGCCGAGCACACCTTCTCCACCGAGCCGATCACCCGGACATGAAGGTCGCCGGCAGCCTGGCCGAGTACGCCGCGCTGGCCGCCAGCCACCGCGCCAGCCCGCCGGCCGCCCTGGTCCCCACCATGGGCGCCCTGCACGAGGGCCACCGCTCGCTGATCCGGCTGGCCCGAGCCCGGTCGGAGCGGGTCGTGGTCAGCATCTTCGTCAACCCGCTGCAGTTCGGGGCCGGCGAGGACTTCGCCCGCTACCCCCGCCCGTTGGCCGACGACCTGGCGGTGTGCGAAGAGGAAGGGGTCGACCTCGTCTTCGCCCCGAACGCAACGGACCTCTACGCCGCGGACCGCCAGGTCAGCGTCTCGGCCGGTGCGCTCGGCGAGGTGCTGGAGGGCGCCGCCCGTCCCGGCCACTTCGACGGCGTGCTGACCGTGGTGCTCAAGCTGTTCCACATCGTCGACCCCGGACTGGCCGTGTTCGGTCAGAAGGACGCCCAGCAGCTGGCGTGCGTCCAGCGGATGGTCCGCGACCTGAACCTGGACATCGAGGTCCTGGGCGCCCCGATCGTCCGCGACGCCGACGGTCTGGCCCTGTCCAGCCGTAACGTCTACCTCAGCCCGGCGGAGCGCGTCCTGGCCCGCAGCCTCTCGGCCGCCCTGGAGAAGGCCGGCACCTCGCCCTCGGTCCCGGCGGCCCGCGCCGCGGCGGAGGAGGTCCTGAACCGGGCGGCCGACGACCCGGCCTTCACCCTCGACTACGCCGAGCTGGTCCACCCGGGAACCTTCGCCGAGGTGCCCGACGACCACACCGGGACGGCGATCTTCGCGCTCGCCGCCCGGGTCGGTCGGACCCGGCTGATCGACAACGCCACCCTGATCTTCGACTGAACCATGGACCTGGACGAAGCCGCCGACCAGCTCTACACCGCCAGCCCGGACGACTTCATGGCGGCCCGCACGGCGCTGGCCAAGCAGGCCAAGGAGGCCGGCGACAAGGCGCTGGCCAAGCAGATCACGGCGCTGCGCAAGCCGACCCGCAGCGCCTGGCTGGTCAACCTGGTCGCCCGAGCCGAGCCGGACCGGGTGACCGAGCTGGTCGAGCTGGGCGCGGCCCTGCAGCAGGCCCAGCAGGCCATGGACGGGGATACGCTCCGCCGGCTGTCCCGGGACCGCCGGACGATGATCGACGCGTTGGCCCGGCGGGCCGGCGAGCTCGGCCGCGACTCCGGCTATCCCCCGCCGGACGGCGCCATCCAGGAAGTGAGCCAGAGTCTGCAAGCGGCACTCGGCGACACCGCCATCGCCGAGCAGGTCCGGGCCGGCCGGCTGGCTCAGGCCGTGGCGTACGGCGGGTTCGGACCGGACGACCTGGCGTCGGCCCTGGCCGCGTCGATGCCGGGCAAGAAGAAGAAGGAGGAGAAGAAGGCGCCGACCCTCACCGTGGTGCCCGATCTGGAGCCGGACGAGGCTGAGGACGAGGACGACGAGGAAGCGCGGGCGGCTGCGCGCGAGGCCAGGGCGACGGCTGACGCCGCGCGGACGGCGGCCGAGGAGGCGGAGACCGCGGCGGAGGAGGCGACGACCCGGGCCGATGAGCTAGCCGACGAGGTGGAGGAGCTCCGCCGCCGGCTGCGCGATACCGAGACGGCGGAGCGCGAGGCCCGAGAGGAGGCGCGCGCCGCCCGCAAGCACTACACCGAGCTGCGTCGCGCCGCCGCCGCCGCCGAGCAGGCCGCCAAGAGAGCCGAAGACAGCGTGGGCTGAGCTCCCGATGCGGGCTGGGCTGGTCGAAGTCCGCCCTTCGACAGAGCCTGTCCTGAGCTGAACGAAGGGCTCAGGGCACAGCCACCAGGTGCAGCAGCAGCGCCGATCCGCGCCGGCCCTCCGGCAGCGCGATCCCGACGGTCGCCAGGACCTGACCGGTGAGCTGGGGAGCAGCCTGTGCTGAGCCGGTCGAAGGGTCTGCGCCGACCCAGCCCAGCGTCACCGGCGAGGCCTCCACCGGTTGCGGGCCGGCAAGCTCGAGCCGGTACGTCGCCGTCGGGTCCAGCCCGTCCAGCCGCAGCCGACCCGGCGCCCGGTCCCGCCAGACCAGCGCGAAGAGGGCCTCGTCCCGCGCTGCTGACACCACGCCGTGGGCGGACAACCCCGGGCGGTCGGTGTCCAGCCGCACGGTTCGGCCCGAGTGCAGCAGCGGCCGGAACTGCTTGTACGCACTCAGCCAGCGGTGGATCGCCCGCAGGCTGGCCGGAGCCTGGCGGCACAGGTCGAGCCCCAGTCCCAGCCCACCGAAGAACGCCGCCACCGCCCGGAACCCCGGCGCCGTTCCGTCCTCCGACTCGTCGTACGCCGGCTGCCACAGCCGCTCCGGCGGCAGCAGCTGCGCCAGGGAGGCGAACTCGCTGTGCCGCTGCCCGGAGTCGAGGATCCCGTCGGCCACCATCGCCCGCCGCGCCATGGCCGCGTCCAGGGCGGTGGACACGATGATCATCTGGGGGTAGCGCTCGCGCAGCGCGTCCAGCAGCCGGTACGCCGCCAGCGTGCTCTCGTGCCGGCGCTCGGCCGACCCCGGCCGCCGGGCCCCGACCAGCGGTGACCAGGAGAGCAGCGACACCGGGTGCCGGTCGAGCAGCTTGGTCAGCCGCTCCCACACGTAGCCCCGGGCCGACGAAACCGACAGGTCGAGCACCACGTCCACGGTGCCGTCGCGTTCGACCTCCAGCAGCCATTCCCGGTGGTCACCGGGAATCGAGGGCTCGAGAGCGAGCCGCTCGAGATCGAGAGCCAGCCCCACCTCCAGGTCGAGCTCGCGGATCCGGTCCAGCAGCCCGGCCAGGTCGTCCGGGGTGGCGGCATCGCCGCGGACCTCGTGGTCGGCGTACGGGTCCAGTCCGGCGCCGACGCACCAACCGAGGTCCAGCAGAAACGTCTCCACCCCGACGGCACCCGCGTACTCGGCCAGCCGCAGCATGGCGGCGCGGTCGTGACCAGCGAAGGCGGGCGCGGTGGCATCGAAGATCACTGGCACGGTCGCCCGCCGGGCGGTGCGCTGCTCGTCGTGCATCCGGGCCGCCGCGGCATCCAGCCCGTCGCCCCAGGACCACAGCACCCAGGGCGAGTGGTACGCCTCGCCGGGGCCCAGCACCACCTCACCGGGCGCCAGCCGCTCGCCGCCACCCAGGTAGGTCCGGCCGCCGGCGACCTCGACCGAGTGGGTCACCCCGCCGCTGAACGCGACGTGGGCCTGCCACGCCCCGCCACGCCGATACCCCGCCCCGGCCTCGGCCACGACCACCTGCCGAGCGTGGCCAGCGCCGTCGGGCGCCACGAGCGCTCCGGCCCGGAGCGGGACCAGCGCCGGCGGCGAGGCCTCCAGGTCCACGGCCGAGGTGGCGCACTCCCCGACGGGCAGTACCAGGCGGAGTCCGTCCAGCCGGTAGCGCTGGTTCGCCCGGTTGGTCAGCCCCGCCCGGCCCCGGACCACCCCGGTGGCGGTCAGCTGGATCGCCACGTCCATGGACAACCCGGTCACCGCACATTCCGCGGTCACCACCACGGTGTCCGCGGCCTGCTCGGTCAACCCGGCGGCCCGATCGGAGCGACCGACCAGCCGGGTTTGCACGTCGGTGAAGCTCGGCCGAGTCGTTTGCCCGTCGTGGCTGCCGACCAGTCCCGGCCCTCCCGCCGCGCTCCAGCCGGGGATGATCGGGTACGCCTCCTCCGAAGTGCCGGCGAACAGGGCGGTCAGCGAGGTGGCGGCGCCGGGCCCCTCGAGTCGGCCGAGGTCGGCGCCCCAGTGCCGGACCACGGGCAGACCCGAACCCGGCACCTCCAGCAGCAGACTTACCCCGGCCGACCGCAGATGGATCCAGGCTGATTCGCTCCCCGCCCCGGCCGGCACATCCGTGGATCCCGCGCCGACGGCATGGGTCTGGAGCATCCGAGCATCCCCCAAGAGCGTTTCGTTCTTCGCCAGGCTAAGTCTTCCCCGCGACAACCTACTGACGCCTCGCCGGTCGAGAAAGTCGAGCTTCAGCGTGGCCGGGCGTGAGGACCCGGTCCGGGTGTGGCACCATCGTCTGGCCCAGGAGGAAGTCGGGTCGAGCAGAGGTTGTGGTTCCGGAGAGGACGAAGTCATGACGGACGGCGCGGGGGGTCGCTGTGCGGTCATCGCCAACCCCATCAAGGTGTCCGACGGTTTCCGTGGCGCGTTGACCGAGGCGCTGCGCGAAGGGGGCTGGGCGGAGCCGCTCTGGTTGGAGACCACCGAGGACGACCCGGGCCGGTCCATGGCGGCGACGGCGGTCGCGGAACAGGTCGACCTGGTGATCGCGGCCGGTGGGGACGGGACGGTCCGCGTGGTCGCCGACGGCCTGGCCGGCACCGGCATCCCGATGGGCATCGTGCCGGAGGGCACGGCCAACCTGCTCTCCCGCAACCTGGGCATCCCGCAGAACGAGCTCGAGGCGATCGCGGTGGCGCTGACCGGCCACACGCGCAGCATCGACCTGGTCAAGCTGTCGGTGGACGGCTCCGAGGGTGAGCACTTCGCCGTGATGGCCGGCATGGGCATCGACGCGGTGATCATGGACGAGACCGATCCCGAGCTGAAGTCCAAGATCGGCGCCGGCGCGTACTTCGTAGCCGCCGCCAAGGCGCTGGGTCGGCTGCCGGTGTCGATGCGGATCCGGGTGGACAACCATCGCGTCCATCGTCGCCGCGCCATGATCTGCGTGGTGGGCAACGTCAGCACGCTGACCGGCAATCTCGTGCTGATCCCGGGCGCCAAGCCCGACGACGGGCTGCTCGACGTGTACGTTGCCTCGCCGCACCGGTTCACGCACTGGATCCGGGTGTTCCTACGGCTGATCACCCGCCGCCGGCAGGGCGGCGACGACCGGGTTGACCAGTGGCGCGGGCGTCGGGTCGAGGTCGTCCTGGAGCGGCCGGACAACTACCAGCTCGACGGTGACGTGGTCGGCGAGCTGCGCCGGCTGGTCGCCGAGGTGCAGCCGAACGCGCTGTCGGTTCGGGCGCCCGCCTGACGGAAGCGCAACCAGGCCCGGCCCGCCGCGAGAATAACTCTTCAGCTGGGCCACCCCGATAGAGCCGGGCGGGCCCGGGAGATCCGCAGGAGGTCGTCCATGTCGCGTACCGTGCTGGTCACCGGTGCATCCGGGTTCATCGGGTCCCACCTCAGCCGAGCCCTGGTGGAGGCCGGCCACCGCGTACGGGCCATGACCCGCAACCCGGACCGCTACGACGGTCCGGGCGAACCGGTCGCGGGCGACATCGCCGACCGGGACAGCCTGACCCGCTGCCTGGCCGGGACCGACGCGGCCTACTACCTGGTCCACTCGCTGAAGCGGGACGACTTCGCGGAACAGGACGCCGCGGGAGCCCGCAACTTCGCCGCGGCCGCCGGCGAGGCCGGCCTGGAGCGGGTGGTCTACCTCGGCGGGCTGGGCCGCGACGACGAGGAGCTGTCGGCCCACCTGCGGTCGCGGCGGGAGGTCGAGCGGCTGCTGGCCGAAGGGTCGGTCCCGGTGACCGTGCTGCGGGCGGCGATCGTGATCGGACACGGGAGCATCTCCTGGGAGATCACCCGGCAGCTGGTCGAGCACCTGCCGGCCATGGTGGTGCCGCACTGGGCCACCACCAGGACCCAGCCGATCGCGCTGGTCGACATCGTGCGCTACCTGGTCGGGGTGCTGGAGCCGGCCGAAGCGCGCGGTCGGACGTTCGAGGTGGGCGGCGCCGACGTCCTCACCTACGCGGAGATGATGCAGCGGGTGGCCCGGCTGCACTACCACCGGCGACTGCCGATGCTGACCGTGCCACTGCTGACGCCGCGGCTGTCGTCGCACTGGCTGTCCTTCGTCACCGACGTCGACACCGGCACCGCCCGCAACCTCGTCGACTCGATGAGCAACGAGGTGGTGGTCACCGAGAATGCGATCCTGCGGCTCGTTCCCGGCCGCCCGCTGGGCTACGACGAGGCCGTACGCGAGGCGTTCCGTCAGCGCGCGGAGGCGCTCGGCCAGCCGGTGCCGGCAGCGGGAGACCGGCCGCCGGGCAGGCCCGTGGCCCGGTGAGCGAGCGGCGGACCCGCTGGGTCGACCGGACCCTCGGGGTGGTTCGGCCTGCGCTGATCGACAAGGTCGAGCGCGACCACTGGCAGACCGACGCGGAGTTCAAGCGCCGCCGGATCGTGGTGGCGATCACCCTGCTGTTCGGCGCCACGCTGCTGGGCCTGTCGTTCGCCACCGAGCAGGGCGACCCACTGTTCTACCCCCTGACCTTCGGGCTGGCCGTGGTGTGGGCGGTCGGCAGCTTCGCCTCGGGGCCGCTGCACCTGGGGCACATCAGCTTCCGCGGGGTGCGGCGGCGGCCGATCATCACGCCGATCGTGATCGGACTGGTGCTAGCCGCGATCTTCACCGTCGGCGGGCTGATCATTCGGACCATCCCGCCGCTGGCCAGCCTGACCGAGGACGTGATCGGCTACGCCCGGGCCAACAACGTCTGGATCGTCTTCGTGATCCTGATCGTGAACGGCATCGCCGAGGAGCTGTTCTTCCGCGGGGCGTTGTTCGCCGCCATCGGCGTACGCCATCCCGTACTGATCTCCACCGTCATCTACGCCCTGGCCACCATCGCCGGTGGCAACCCGGTGCTGGTCTTCGCGGCTGCGGTGCTGGGCACCGTCGTGGGCCTGCAGCGGCGGGCCGGCGGCGGCGTACTCGCGCCGATCCTGACCCACCTGACCTGGTCGACGACGATGCTGTTCGCGCTGCCGCCGATCTTCGCCGGCTTCAGCTAGAGCGGCGTCGCCGGCTCAGGCGGCCGGCGGCGGGCCCTGGTAGCGGTTCTCCTGAACGTGCCGGGTCCTCCCCCGCGAGAACTGCATCACCAGGCCGATGACCAACGCGAGTACACCGCCCACGATCAAGATGATCCCCAGCGTCCCGTCGGTGAAGAACGGCACATCACCCTGGAGTGCGAAGAGCAGGATGAGACCGATCACGATCAGGACAATGCCAAGTCCGATTCCCATGTTTACACAGTAAACCCGGAACGCCTCGTCCGGGATCAGCTGGCCTTCTTCGCCGCCTTCTTCCTCGCGGGCGTCTTCTTGGCCGCCGTCTTCTTGGCGAGGGCCGCCTTGCTGTCCTTGCTGTCCTTGCTGTCCTTGCTGT